>NZ_CP184533.1:0-132487 GCF_048629425.1 Telmatobacter bradus | reverse complement strand
GACTTTTTTAATAATCTCTCCTGCCGAATGCGTTCAACTTCCTCGGGCCGCCACACGAAATAATGGCTGTGTGGATCGCGTGTAGGCTCTGGAATGAGTCCGGAAGCCAGCTTCCGAAACAAGGTACGTGTCGAGATTCCCAGAATAGACGCCGTTTCTGAGGTCGTCAGCATGTTGTCATAGATTCGCTCTGGTCGTCTTTTCATGGCAGTTTTACTGTATTGCAGTAGATCTCAAAAAACAACATAAAAAACAAAACCTATGACACTTTTAGTAAACAGGCATTTACGGGCAACTTCCCAGATTGGCGAGGAGTTGATGGGAGTTACGCTATTTTGTCTTTTTTGGGAAAAGACAGAGAAAAGCCGTCGTCGGCGTTGTTTGTGCTTTCTTTTGTTTTTATACCTCTATTACCTAAGATCTTCCCTTTATTGTGGGGATGTTAAAACCCCAGGTGAGGGAATGTTTGGTGCTCTGGGGGAGGGTACGAAAGGTGTTCTACCCTGGAGATAAAAGGTTTACAGGCTACAGGGTATATATCAACCCCAGGGGGTGAAACGTATATGTATGTATGCCCCCTGGAAATATCCGCAATGAAAGCCTTGGCCAGACCGTGGATCGTCTGCCCCAGGCTGTCTTGTGGACGCGATAGAAGGCGTAAGGGGTGATTTCTGTCCGAAGTGGGTGGCATCATGCAGATACGATACCGCTGATAGCAGATAAGCTCGGCAAAGTGGATAGCTGGAGTGCATCCTTATATATAGGATGTCTTCTCGTGCTCGGTAAGCCACTGCGTAATCCAGGCAGCGTCCTGGCCATCCTGAGCATCGGCGTCTTCTTTTTGCAGCTTAGCGGCAGGTTCGTAGCGTTCCGCAAAACCCTCAAGGTCTCCCTCCAAAACCTGGGCCAGTCGCCAAAGACTCTGAACGAGGTCCTCTATATTCTGAAAGTGAATCCCCAGTTGGCCAACTTCCAGCTTTATATTGGAGGGCAGGGAAGTGAGCGTAGTGTCGGCATCGCGGCGGATGAGTTCACGGAGTTTGCGGCGAATGACAGGAGGCTTGGGAGCGGTGCGGAGGGCAGACAGCTCCTGACCTGGATCGCTTGCTTTGTTGAGCCGTTCCAAAAAGCCGACCAGTGCCTCGCGTTCTACCAGCAGGGTGCGACCGATACGGACGGTAGGCAATACCCCCAAGAGCATCTGGGCGGAGCGAGGCTGAATCTCGAAAAGTTTTTCCAGTTCGCGGGAGGAATAGTGCGACCGCACGGAGTCCTGGACGGATCGCAGCAGGCTGGGTAGTCGGGGGATCCAACTGACGGTTCTTGCCATAGAAAAAGTCTCCAGCGCGGGAAGTGTAACCAAAAACAGCGGATAGAACGATTGTGAAACGATGGGGATAAATGCGCAAGAGCGCATTTATGTTTCTGATACTTCTATTTTATTATCAACGACAATGTTAGTTGTCATTGTTTATGCATAATATACCTGATAGTCTTCCTGTTCATGAGTGAACTCGTCTCAACCGCACCTCCAGTTGTCCATCTTCTTGAAGATGTGCGTCGTTTGGTCGTTGAGGTCCAACGTCAGACAGCGGTTGCCGTCAATCTTGGCCTTACCGCGCTCTACTGGAGGATTGGCCAGCGCATCCGGTACGAAGTGCTGGGCACGGAACGGGCTATCTATGGGGAACAGATTGTCGCCATACTGTCGCGACAATTGCTATGCCTAGAGAGCCGCGCCGGAGAGATGAACGGGGAAGAGTCGGGCCTATGATCCCTAGCGACCTGCCGGACACAACTGATCGGCAACTGGATGGAAGCGCCTCCGTAAGCATGGCGCTTCTTTATCCTGCTGCGGGCAGCGAGAATTTAGCGATAGTCGCCTTGCGTCAGATGGTTCTCAAGGCGGTGGTTTCCCAGCACACACGGCGCAACTACGCCAAGGCGTTGGATGAGGTTTTTGCCTTCAGCGAGCAGTGCAAGCAGCCGCTCTCCCGCGATCTGCTGATGGAGTACCGCGCCGGGATGATCGAACGGGAACTGAGTCCATCGACAATCAATGTGCGGTTGTCGGCGGTACGCAAGCTGGTCGATGAGGCCAAGCGCAACGGTATTCTGAGGGCCGAGCAAGCCGCGCAAATGGCGGACGTTCCCAACGTTCGCCAGCAGGGAACCCGTCTGGGAAACTGGTTGACGCGGGAACAGGCCAAGCAACTGCTCACCGTTCCCGACCGCACGACGCTCAAAGGCAAGCGTGACGCCGCGATTCTGGCTTTATTGGTGGGGTGCGCGCTACGCCGTGCCGAGTTGGCCGCGCTCAGGGTGGAGGATATTCAGCAGCGCGAGGGACGCTGGGTGATCGCTGACCTCTGCGGCAAAGGCGGCCGCATTCGCACGGTGGCCATTCCCATGTGGGTCAAGATTTTGATGGATACCTGGACGTCTGCTGCCGGCCACAATTCTGGACGTCTGCTCCGGCCGGTTTCCAAAGGTGGGCGCGTCGTGGGAGAGGCGTTGGGCGACTGGGCCGTGTGGAGTGTGGTTGAGCAATCGGCGAAAGCCATCGGGATCGAGCGCTTCGGCGCCCACGATCTGCGCCGCACCTGCGCGAAACTCTGCCGCAAGAACGGTGGAGACCTCGAACAGATCAAGTTCCTGCTTGGTCACGCCTCTATCCAGACGACCGAACGCTACCTGGGCTCCGAGCAGGAAATTGCCGTCGCCGTCAATGACAACCTGGGCATCTGAGCACAGTGACGTGGTCCCGGTGGTCTGGACCGCTTTTCTGTGGTTGATACGTGGAAGCACTGCGGGTAATAGTCAGAGTTCCGTAACCGGGATCGCGCGGAAGCCATTGGCAAAGGGAAAGCCATTGGGAGTACGCGAGACGACCGCGCCAGAAGCGATACGGTCAGGCCGCAATACCGCAGCCAAAGACGTAGCAGGAAGAACCTGCGCCGCCAGTATAGGACCAGCCGTGAACGATCAGGGAGGGCAGGCTATGGATTGATGCTCTTCGAGCTTGGAACGAGCAAAGGGCGCTCGTTCCACAAACTCACAGCCTCGACGGCGAGATCTAAAGCATTACATCAACACGCAGGCACTCATGCAGCGGACATTTACCATACCATCTTGTAAAGATTGCCCTTATTGTCCACTGCCACACCAAATTTTCCATTCAGCGACTCTACTTGGAGTTCCCCGCGAGACCAAGACGCTCTGGGAGCGAGCCGCGGCGGTTCAAGGAAGAAAGGTCACGGAGTTTGTGGTCAGTAGCGCTTCGGAAGGCGCTCATCGGATTCTGTGTGAAAGCGAGCTGTCAAGTCTGAATCGCCTCGACAGGATCGCATTCGTTGAAGCTCTGCTAAATCCCCCAGCTCCAAACGAAAGACTGCGTAAAGCTGCTGCACGCCATGCGCAGGTGTTTGGGAGGTAGGCCATCTCGGCATCCAAGTTCAAAGGCATCGAGCTGTTCGGCCATAAACACAAAAAGCTCCGGGCGGCCTTTTCATGCGGTTCACCGGAACTAGACCGATACCTGAAGCAGCACGGAACGTCTCAACGATTATGAGACAGGTGTGTTGAGAGTTTAGTGTCGAAGTTCTTGCTACAGCGGTGCGGGAAGAGGCGGGTTCCATTGCCGTCCCGCTGCCGATAAAACAGAACCCACGCACTTTGCGACGGATTACAATAGACTTAGTTCGATTATTTCATTCCGGGATCAAGATATTTTCCGTTCATCCAGCTCTGGTTGTAGGTTTACATCTTTTCCCATCAACAATACTGGTCCTCATGGCCAGAAGAAACGCATCACTTTCAAAGGAAACAAATGCACAGGTGTAGTTTGAGATTTACTTGCCGTATTTTTGCTTTGGTTGGTCTTCTCGCAATTTCTCTTTCCCTTGCAGCACAGGTCCCAACAACGGCCAAAGCCGCCGATGCCGCCTCTGCTTCCAAGTGGGACATCCTCGCCGGTTTCAGCTATTTGTCGCCCAGTGGCCATCTGATCAACACCACCTCCAATAGCAGCACGGTGACGGATCATGCGCGCGCGGTCAATCTTGGCGCAGTCGGCAGCGTGACCCGCTACTTCAATCCATACGTGGGTCTGCAGGCCGAGGGCGATTACCACAATGACAACGACGAAAATGTTGTGCATAACGACTTTTCCGGCGGTTCGCTGGGCCTTGTTGGCCGTTATCCGCTGGAAAATGTGACCTTTTTCGCCCACGGCCTGGTCGGTGGCGAAAACATGGGCAGCTATTACACGCCCAACCATTGGGGCGTGGCGCTCACGGTGGGTGGTGGCATGGACTATCCGACGCCGCTGCTCAATCATCATCTGACCGTGCGTCTTTTTCAGGCCGATTACCAGTACGCGCATGTGGATTCTTTCCCGACGAATCGCGGCAACTTCAACATGGCGCGTCTGAGCACCGGTCTGGTCTATCAGATGGGCAGCTTTGCTACTCCTGCAGCGCTCACGCTTGGTTGCACGGCCAGCCCCACGGTTGTTTATCCGGGCGATGTGGTCAATCTGACTGCTACGGTTGGTGCTGTTTCTGCAAAGGATCACGTTGTCTATGTCTGGTCGGGCAACGGCATTGCCGGTTCCGGCAACAATATCAGGGTGGAGACGGTGAATCTGGCTCCGGGCGCATACAAGGTGCGCTGCGATGCGAAGTCTGGCAAGCCAGGCAAGGAAGGTTTGAAGCCCTGGCAGATTGCCAGCAGCATGACGAGCTTTACCGTGAAGGCCTTTGAACCGCCGACGCTGACCTGCCAGGTGACTCCGGAAACGATTCGGCAAGATGGCACGGCGACGGTGAACTGCACAGGCATTAGCCCGCAGAATCGTCCCCTGCGCTACAGCTACAGCGCAACCAATGGCACCATCCGCGGCAATGGCACTGTGGCGACCTTCAAGGCTGAAGGTTCATCCGAAGGCATGGCCAAGATCGCCTGCATGGTAGCCGACGACATGGGAAACAGCGCCACGCATAATCTTGCCGTAACGGTAGAGCGTCCGCTGCCACCCCCGGCCACGCCCGAGCAGGTGCGTCTTGAAGCGCGTCTGGCCCTGCACAGCATCTTCTTCCCGACCGGTCGGCCGGCGGTGAACGATGCCACCGGTGGACTGGTTGCCAGCCAACAGACCACGCTGCGCATGCTCGCCAAGGATTTTCATCGCTACCTGGAGATTGTTCCGGCGGGCCGTCTGACGCTGACCGGCCATGCCGACGTGCGTGGCTCAGTCACCTACAACCAGCAGCTCTCTGAACGTCGCGTGGCAGGCGCCAAGCAGTTTTTGGTTGAGCACGGCGTTCCTGCGGCCAAGATCGACACGCGTGCCGAAGGTGCCGAGGTGCAGTTGACCTCAGCTCAGGTCAAGCAGCTGGTTGAGAAGAATCCGGAGCTGAGCGTGACCGAGCAGCAGCGCGTTCTGGGCCAGTTGAACACGATCGTGCTGGCGCAGAACCGCCGTGTGGACGTTACCCTGAACAACACCGGTCAGCAGTCCGTCAAACTTTATCCGTTCAGCGTCTCTGATTCACTGACCCTGCTGAATGCGAAGGGTGCAACGAGCCCGACCAAGCGGACGCACGCCCATACAACCAAAAAGCGTCGCTAAGCAGTTTTTGCGCATTGCTGTAAATTGAAAGCGGATTGCCGGGTGCTTTTTTCCGCAAGAAAAAGGTACCTGGCAAGCCCCTTAAAAAGTCTACGTATATTCCGAAAAGGCTCTAAACAGCGTTCAGTTCATGCCGCGCGAAGATCTGGATCACTTCGTCTATCTGCATTTTTGTTGGCGGGAGCACTGACTCCAGCTTGTATTCAAAGCCGAGCTCATGCCACTTCTCCTTGCCGAGTTGGTGGAAGGGCAAAACGTCCACGCGCTCGACGTTGCCCATCGTGGCGGCAAATTCCGCCAAGGCTTCGATGTCATCCTTCTGATCCGTCAATCCAGGAACCAGCACGTAGCGCAGCCACACCGGACGCTGCTCAACGGCCAGGCGTCGGGCAAAGCGCAGCGTCGGCTCCAGCGGCTGCCCGGTCAGCTGATGATAGATCTCCGGGTTCCAGTGCTTGATGTCGAGGAGAACCAGATCAATATCAAGCAGTGTGGAGTCTTCCAGACGCTCACCCAGCAGACCGCAGGTATCAACTGCCGTGTGGTATCCCTCCGCCTTCATGCGCTTGAGGGCCAAGGCCAGAAATTCCGCCTGCAGCAGCGGCTCGCCCCCCGTGAAGGTAATGCCACCACGCTTGAGCATGGGCGCGTAGCGGCGAGCCTCTGCGGCAATCTCGTCCACGCTCATCACCCGTCCGTGGTGCGGATTCCAGGTGTCGGGATTATGACAATACTGGCAACGCATCAGGCAGCCAGCCATAAAAAAGGAGAGCCGCAACCCTGGTCCATCCACTCCTGCTGAGGTGTCAAAGGAATGGATCCATCCTTTACCAGCTTCACTTCCGGTCTGATTGAGGATGTTGAACATGGTTGCGGCCTCCGATTGTTTTGTTCTTACAGTGATTGGTGGAAAGTACGATCAATGACTTCGAGCTGCTGCTCACGCGTGAGCTTGATGAAGTTTACCGCATAGCCGGAGACGCGCACCGTCAGCTGCGGATACTTCTCTGGATGATCCATGGCGTCAAGCAGCGTCTCGCGGTTGAGCACGTTCACGTTCATGTGATAGCCGTTGGTGTCAAAGTAGACATCGAGCGAGCTCGCCAGATTTTCAACGCGATCTGCCGTGTTGCGGCCAAGCGCGTCGGGCGTCATCGATGACGTCAGCGAGATGCCATCGAGCGCCTGTTCATAAGGCAATTTGGCAATCGACAGGGCGCTGGCGATCAGGCCATGCTTGTCGCGGCCGTGCATCGGATTGGCACCCGGCGCAAAGGCCTGGCCCTTGCGGCGTCCATCGGGCGTGTTGCCGGTGTACTTGCCGTAAACCACATTCGAGGTGATGGTCAAAATCGACTGCGTGTGCACGGCGTTGCGATAGACCGGCTGCTGGCGCACCTTGTCCATGAAGGTGTTGACCACCCAGACGGCAATCTCGTCCACACGGTCGTCGTTGTTGCCATACGTCGGGAACTCGCCTTCCGTCACAAAGTCCACGGCGACGCCGTTTTCATCGCGCACCGGGCGCACCTTGGCGTACTTGATTGCCGACAGGCTATCGGCCACCACCGAGAGGCCGGCAATGCCGCAACCGAGCGTGCGCACAATGTCGCGGTCATGCAGGGCCATTTCCAGCTTCTCGTAGCTGTACTTGTCATGCGAGTAATGGATGATGTTGAGCGCCTCGACGTAGACCTTGGCCAGCCATTCCATCGTTGTTTCAAAGGCCGGCAACACGTCTTCGTAGCGCAGCACTTCATCTGTGATGGAAGGCATGACCGGAGCAATCTGCTTGCCGCTCAGCTCATCGCGCCCGCCATTGATGGCATAGAGAAGTGTTTTGGCCAGATTGACGCGCGCGCCAAAGAACTGCATCTGCTTGCCCACCGCCATACCGCTTACGCAGCAGGCAATGGCCGTGTCATCGCCGTACTGTTTGCGCAGCAGGTCGTCGTTTTCATACTGCAGCGACGAGGTGTCGAGCGAGGTCTGCGTGCAAAACTTCTTGAAGTTCTGCGGCAGCTTCGAGCTCCACAAAATGGTCAGGTTCGGCTCTGGCGCGGGGCCCATGTTGTAGAGCGTCTGCAGAAAACGATAAGAGCTCTTCGTGACCAGCGTGCGTCCGTCGGCACCCATGCCGCCAATGCTCTCCGTCACCCAGGTAGGATCGCCGGAGAAGATCGCATCGTACTCCTGCGTGCGCAGGAAGCGCACAATGCGCAGCTTGATCACCATCTGATCGACCAGTTCCTGCGCCTCGGCTTCGGTGATGCGTCCGGCTTTCAGATCGCGCTCAATATAGATGTCAAGGAAGGTGGAAACACGGCCCAACGACATGGCCGCGCCGTTCTGCTCCTTCACTGCGGCCAAATAGCCAAGATAGGTCCACTGCACGGCCTCTTGCGCGGTGATTGCCGGGCGGCTCAGGTCAAAGCCGTAGATGCTGCCCAACTGCTTCAACTCATTCAGCGCGCCCATCTGTTCGCTGAGTTCCTCGCGCAGGCGCACCACGTCTTCCGAAAAAGGCTTGGGATCCAGTTCCGCCTTCTCGCGCTTCTTGTCTTCGATCAACCGGTCAACGCCGTAGAGCGCCACGCGACGGTAATCGCCGATGATGCGCCCGCGACCATAGGCATCGGGCAGGCCGGTGACGATGTGCGAACTGCGGGCGCGGCGAATCTCCGGCGTGTACATCTCAAAGACCGCGTTGTTATGCGTCTTGCGATACTCGGTAAAGATCTTGTGTACCAGCGGATCAGCGGCAACGCCCTGCTCCTGCAGGCTCTGCTCAACCATGCGCAGACCGCCAAAGGGCATGATGGCGCGCTTCAAGGGAGCTTCAGTCTGCAGACCCACGATGCTCTCGTTCTCGCGATCAATATAACCAGCGGCATGCGCGGTGATCGTGGATGGAATGTCGTGGGAAATGGCCAGCACGCCGCCTTTGGCGCGTTCTTCCACCAACAGGTCGGCGATCTTCGCCCAAACCTTGCGCGTCTTCTCCGTAGGTCCAGCCAGAAAACTCGCATCTCCCTCATAGGGGGTGTAATTGCACTGGATAAAATTGCGGGTATCAATGCGCTCCATCCACAGGCCTGCTGCAAAGCCCTGCCATGCAGCGGAAGTGGTGTTTTCTTCTAGCGGGAGAGTTTTCTGGTCCATTTGGAACTCCTTTCGGCTTCTCCATAATTGCGCCGACTTGGTCCAAAATGGAGTGCTAAAAGTCACTACGTACCATAATGAGGTTCAATGTATTGTTTTGTGGCACAAGAAGGCGCCATCTGCAGCGCTTTCCGATGAATGCCCTGCAGGCCTCGGAGCGGATGGACGGGGTGATGCCTACACCTATTCAGTAGGCTCGCGCGCTCATCGTGCATCGAGTGTCCTGCGGCAGGCAGCCAGGTCCGCGATTCCGGTAGTGGAGGGGATGAAAAATACTAGACGACTGGTCGTATTTTAGGTATAGTTGGATTCATGAGAGCTTCTACGGCAGAAATGAAACAGCACATCCTCGATACCGCCCGGCCGATTATTGCGGGCAAGGGATTTGCAGCCGTTGGGCTCAATGAGATCCTTTCCGCTGCCGGTATCCCCAAGGGGTCCTTCTACTACTACTTCACCTCCAAGGACCAGTTCGGCAGGGAGTTGCTCGACACCTACTTTACCGAGTACATGACCAGGCTGGAGAGTATGCTTTTCGGCAAGCAAGGTACGGCCGCCAGCCGACTGATGAGCTACTGGCAGGCATGGGAAACCACACAGAACTCACAAGACGCAGAATATATGTGTCTAGCCGTCAAACTCGGGGGCGAGGTCAGCGACCTCTCTGAAACCATGCGTGAGGCTTTGCGCAGGGGTACAACCAGAATCATGGATCTGCTGTCGGGCTGCATTGAAGAAGGTCTGGCCGATGGATCCATTCCCGTGCCGCTCAATGCCCGGAAGGCAGGAGCCCAGCTCTACGCGCTGTGGGTGGGGGCCAGTTTGCTAGAAAAAATTCACCGCGACGGGCACCTCTTTGAGACTGCCCTCACTACCACCAAGCAGCTTCTTCACCTCACGGCATAGGCTTTTTGGTGCGCAATAAAGTAGACGACTAGTCTACTAAAGGGAGAATCCATGCAAAACTTCGTCTTTCAGAATCCCGTTCGCATCGTTTTTGGCAAAGACACCATCAAAACCCTCGATGAACTGATTGCCAAGGACGAGCGCATCCTCATCCTCTACGGTGGCAACAGCGCCCGCAGTAATGGCACGCTGGATGAGGTGAAAACGGCTCTGGGCTCCCGTACCATGCTGGAGTTTGGCGGCATTGAGCCCAACCCCACCTTTGAAACCCTGATGCAGGCCATCGAGATTGTCCGCAAAGAGAAGATCTCCTTCCTGCTGGCAGTCGGTGGTGGATCGGTGATTGACGGCACCAAGTTTGTGGCCGCAACGGCCAACTATGCCGGCGACCCTTGGAAGATTCTGGAGACCATGGGCAAAGAGATCACCGAGGCCTTGCCCTTTGGCACAGTGCTCACCCTGCCCGCCACCGGTTCCGAGATGAACAACGGCTCAGTGATCACGCGCAAGTCCACGCAGTCCAAGCTGCCTTTCCTGAGCGATTACGTCTTCCCCAAGTTCTCGATTCTGGACCCGTCGAAGACGCTGACCCTGCCCATGCGCCAGGTGGCCAACGGCATTGTTGATTCCTACGTTCACATTCTTGAGCAGTATCTGACCTATCCGGCCGGGGGCATGGTGCAGGATCGTTTGGCGGAGGGTATGCTGCAGACTCTGATCGAGATTGGGCCGCAGATTTTGGCCAATCCCCAGGACTACGATCTGCGCGCCAACCTGATGTGGGTGGCAACGCTGGCCCTCAATGGCCTGATTGGCGCAGGTGTTCCGCAGGACTGGGCGACGCACATGCTGGGCCATGAGCTGACGGCCCGCTTTGGCATCGATCATGCGCGGACGCTGGCTTCAATTTTGCCGGCAGCGCTGCAGGAACGTCGCGCCAGCAAGCAGGCCAAGCTGTTGCAGTATGCCGAGCGTGTCTGGAAGATTGTGGACGGCAGCGAAGACGAGCGCATCGACCAGGTGATTGCCCGCACCGCCGCCTTCTTTGAGAGCCTGGGCGTACCCACTACGCTGAAGGCCTACGAGGTAAAGCCGGAAGAGATTGACAGCGTGCTCTCCCAGCTGGAAGCCCACGGCACATCCATGATCAATGAACGCATGGACATGACACTCGCCATTCACCGCCGCATTCTGCAGCACAGCATTCAGGGAGAGTAAGAATGGCCACGCATCTGAATCACAAAATTGTTTTGCAGGCGCGTCCGCACGGAGAACCCAGGCCCGAGGATTTCCGCCTGCAGGAAGAAGCGATTCTCAGCCCGGCAGAAGGGGAGGTGCTTTTGCGCACGCTCTATCTTTCGCTGGCCCCGTACATGCGGGGGCGGATGAGCGAAGGCCCATCCAACGCGCCGGAGGCTTTCATTGGACTGCTGCGCGGCAGAAACTTTGGCAAGCTGATCGTCAAGGTTGCCGAGTAAATCCTAGAGCATTTTCGGAATGCACGTAGACTTTTTAAGGGGCTTGCAAGGTGCCTTTTTCTTGAGGAAAAAGGCACTTAGCATCCTACTTCCGGTCTATAGTAATTCCGAAGATGCTATAACGGGCTGCTCTGGATGGGCCGGAGAGCTCCTAACCATAGTTGCATGGAGGTTTTTCTCAGTATGAAGATTTTGATGGTTCTTACGTCGCATGACCAGTTGGGCAGCACGGGACACAAAACCGGTTTCTGGCTTGAAGAGTTTGCCGCGCCTTACTACACCTTCAAGGATGCTGGCGCGGAGGTCGTGCTGGCCAGCCCGCTCGGCGGACAGCCGCCGCTGGACCCCAAGAGCGATCTGCCCGACTTCCAGACGGAGCTGACGCACCGCTTCAAGGCCGATCCTGCGGCGCAGAAGGCGCTGGCGAATACCGTCAAGCTGGACACCGTCAAGCAGGAAGATTTTGACACGGTCTTCTATCCCGGTGGCCATGGCCCACTGTGGGATCTGGCAGAGAGCGAAAATTCCATCCGCCTGATTGAGAGCTTTGAGCGCGCCGGCAAGCCCATCGGTTTTGTCTGCCACGCGCCGGCGGTTCTCTATCGCGTCAAGGCAGCCAATGGCGAGCCGCTGATCAAGGGCCGCAATGTGACCGGCTTTACCAACGGCGAAGAAGCCGCCGTACAGCTGACCGACGTGGTTCCTTTCCTGATCGAAGACAAGTTCATCGCCCTCGGGGGGCATTATTCGAAGGGACCGGACTGGGCTCCGCACATCGTTGAAGATGGCAAGCTGATCACCGGACAAAACCCCGCTTCTTCAGAAGGCGTTGCCAAGGCCCTGCTGAAGCAGTTGCTCTAATTCAAGGCCGTGGACTCCTGCCCTTTCTTCCCCGAAGGGCAGGAGCTCTGCTCCGCACTTTTCACAAAGAACCCTGAATCTGCCTGTGCGCGTGCCCTGAAAAAATCCACCCTGGAACTGGGCGGCGCTGACTCTTTCATCGTTCTGGAAGACGCCGACCTCAAGGCCGCCGCCAAGTGGGCCGCAATCGGTCGTCACCTGAACCTGTTGAAACTTCATAGCCAGTTACTCCAGCCGTTATTTATAGATGTTCTTCTGGTCAATAACGGTTATTATAGTGTCTTTTCGTGGCAAAATTAGAACTAGAGGATATTATGGTAGCCGTTAACCTTACGACAACGCAGGAGGTTCTGTCTGGAATTGCTGGCCGGTTCAAGAACCGGCGCTTGGCCATGAACCTGACGCAGGAAGAACTGGCGCTACGCTCGGGTGTGACCCTCAGTTCCTTGAAGCGATTCGAGCGCCTGGGGCTGATTGCGCTGGATTCGCTGCTGAAGCTGTCTTTGGTTCTCAACTGCCTGGGCGATTTCGACAAACTGGTCGTGGAAGACCTGTCCAGCTTAGCCACACGGTCGCTCGACGCTCTATTAGCCAAGCCAGCGGTGCGGCAACGAGCCACGGGCAGGAAAGGACGCAACCATGGCGTATAGTCCGACAGAACTACTGACCGTTTTTCTGGATGCGCACAAACAACGACACAAGGTTGGCCGTCTGGCGTTCAAAGACAGGAAGATTTTTTTCGAATACGATGCCGCATTCCTTACCTCGGGCATTGAGATCTCGCCGATCAAACTACCTCTCCGGGCCGGCGTCTTCACTGCCGATACCATGAGCTTTGATGGTCTGCACGGTGTATTCAACGACAGCCTCCCGGACGGATGGGGGCGGCTTCTGCTTGACCGCACGGTAGAGAGATTTGGCATGCAGCGCGGCCAGTTGAATTCGCTCGACAGGCTTGCTTTTGTCGGGCAGCACGGCATGGGCGCGCTCAGCTATGAGCCAGAGTTGGGCCAGAAGACTACCGACGATGCGCCTTTGGCACTGGACACGCTGGCCGAGGAATCTGCCGCGGTATTGGCCGGAGAAAATGAGGAAGTCTTCGAAGAGTTGCTACGGCTTAACGGTTCCTCTTCGGGGGCCCGGCCGAAGATCGTGGCGCAGGTGAGCGCAGACAAAAAGAGAATCCTTCACGGGCAGCAGGAGGCACGGCCTGGCTACTCGCATTGGATGATCAAGTTTCCTTCTTCTCAAGACGCTCGCGATGCCGGGGCGATTGAATACGCATACAGCCTGATGGCAAAGGCGGCCGGTGTGGAAATGCCCGAAACCCATCTCTTCCGCACGAAGAAGAACAAATACTTTGGTACCAAGCGCTTTGACCGGGACGGGAATGCGCGCATTCACATGCATAGCCTTGGTGGTTTGCTCCATGCCGATCACCGCACTCCCAGCCTTGACTACAACATGGTTCTACGCGCAACGCTTGCTCTAACCAGAAACATGCAGGATGCGGAAAAAGTCTATGCACTGGCCAGCTTCAATGTGCTCGCCCATAACCGGGACGATCATGCGAAGAATTTCTCCTTCCTGCAGAACATACGCAACGAATGGGCCTTTGCGCCAGCCTATGACCTGACTTTTTCTTACGGTCCTAGCGGCGAACAAAGCATGCTTGTGATGGGTGAGGGACGCAATCCAGGCACTGCTCAACTGCTGGCATTGGGCAAGCAGCATGGACTGAAAAGAGCAGCAGAGATTCTGACACAAGTACAACAGGCCGTGGCCGACTGGCCGCACTATGCCGAACAGGCGGGTGTCACGCGAAAGTCAACGCAGGAGATCGCCGAAAAGATCAAAGCGTAGTGAACATGCACGATCAGATCCCGGCCACATTCCGCGAGCAGCAGGCAGAAGGCATCAATCTCATCTTTGAACTATCCTGCTCCCATCCAACGGCTTCTCGCGCAGCTACCGATGCGGATGGCCTCCGGCGTTCAAACCGGAGATAGGGTCGCCTGCTCTAACTGGTCTCGCACACCGGCGGCGCAGCCATAGCGTCCGATCTGGTCTTGGTGAATGGCCAAGACTTCGATCATCGTCAGGTAGTCTTTCATACGGCGTTATGGCGTTAAGCTTTGCCAAGCCCTTCAGCATCTATCAGGCTATTTTTGCCCAACCCCTCGAAAAGGTAAAATTGGCATTCCAGTGGGGTCCATAAGGCAAATATCCATCCTGGTAACTCAGGGTCTTTGGAACAATTGGACGAAAAGTCCGGTTAAGGATTCTGGGGTCTCTTGGTAGCCAGAATCCGATAGACTGTCGCTTCGCCGATGCCGAGCTGTGATGCGACAGCTTTCCGGGTGAGCCCTTCGGTGGCCAGTTTCAGAACGTTGTGTCGCAGGTCTTCCGCGATGGGTTTGCGCCCTTTGTAACGCCCTTCCGACTTGGCCTTGGCGATACCTTCCCGCTGCCGTTCCAGCATCATTTCCCGCTCGAACTGGGCGACCGCTCCCAGCATTGTCAGCATCAGCTTGCCGGTGGGAGTCTGGGTGTCCATGCCGAGGTTCAAAATCCGCACCCCGACCCGCTTGCTCTCCAAGGTTTGGAGAATCGCCATCAGATCCAGAACCGAACGTGCGAGCCGATCCAGTTTGGAGACGACGAGTATGTCGCCTTCCCTGACGTACTCCAGGGCAGAGCGAAGTTGGATTCTGTCGGCGACCGAGGAGACCTGCTCCTGAAAGGTCTTTTCGCAGCCGGCCGCGGCGAGTTCTCGCAATTGAGCTTCAAAGCCAGCGTGTTGATCCACTGTGGAAGTGCGGGCGTATCCGACGATCATTTTTCCATCACGAGAGTCATAGACATTGTGATAGCCTTTCTATCAAAATACAATACCGACTTCAGTGAGAGCTATTTTACGGGATTAGACCTTCCCTCACTGGACCTTGCCCTATTGAGAGAGCCGTACATTGCCAAGTACGGCTGGCCGCTCATAGTAAGCACTATGTATGGTTGGGAAGATGTGGATCTGGGAGGGATGCCGGAGTCGATGATCGAAGAGACCGCTTTCAAACGCCTGATTTTCCGCGCGGCACTTCGCCATGTTAGCCCTATGGAATCCGGGTCATCTCCGTCCCAGACCGCATGAATATGACCGATTTCAATGACATCTTCAGCACCATGAAATGCAATTTCCAATTGCCGTGCAGAAAGTGCATTTTTTGCACTCGCCGAAAGTCACTCGCGCATGGCCTCTGACTCCCGTCGCCTGTCCATCCTGACCGCACAGGAGATCGATGATCTTTATGGTTTGCCACGCTTCTCGGAAGATGACCGCCGCCTTTACTTCGATCTGAGCCCGACGGAACGCGAGTTGGCCGACGGCGTATTTACCATCTCGGTGGCGGTTCATCTCGTCCTTCAGCTTGGATACTTCAAGGCTAAGCGGCAGTTCTTTGTTTACTCGCTCGATGCAATAGCAGACGATCTGGAACATATCCTCCGCCGCTATTTTCCGACGCGGGATAGGAGTGAAATCAAGGCGATCTCCAAACCGACACGCCTGGAGCAACAGCAGGTAATTCTCAAGCTTTTCGACTATCGGTTATGCACTGCCGCCGCCAAGGAAGACCTCGAACAGAAGGCGCAGCGAGTTGCGATGCTGTCGGCGCAGCCCATCTTCATTCTGCGCGAAGCCCTGCAGTATCTGGCCCATCAACGCATCGTCACCCCAGGGTACACGTACCTGCAAGATATGGTTGGGCAGACTGTCTCCAGCGAACTCCAGCGAATGACCGGCTTGCTCGACCGAGCACTGACCCCGGAAGTCGAGCGGCAACTCAAGGCGCTGATCGAGGCCGGCGAGGGCATGTACCAAATCAGCTTGCTCAAGCACGAGCCGAAGGATTTCAGCTATGGAGAGTTGCGCCAGGAGGTGGAGCGCCGCAAGTTCTTCCAGCCGCTATTTGAGTTCGGCCATAATTTCTTGGCAGCGGCTGGCTTGTCCAAAGAGAGTGTGAAGTACTATGCCTCGCTGGTCCAGTTCTACACCGTCTACAAGCTACAGCGGATGGCCACCCCAACGGTCCGCCTGTATCTGTTGTGTTTCGCCGCGCACCGCTTCCGCCAGATAAACGACAACCTGATCGAGGCCTTCATTCATCTCATTCATCAATACGAGCAGGAGGCCAAGCTCGCGGCCGAGGCAGCCGCCGTGAAAGCGATAACGGAAGCGAGCACCAATCTGAAAGCTGGCGGGCAGGTCCTGAACCTGTTTCTTGACCCATCCATTGCGGACTGGACTCCATTTTCCATGGTCAGGCAGAAGGCGTTCTCCTTACTCAATCCCGAACGCTTCGTTCAGGTTTCCGAGTATATGCGGAAGATCGAGTTCGACAGGACCGCGTTCGAATGGGCCTACTATGGCACTCTCCATTTTAAGTTCAAGCTCAACCTGAGGCATCTATTCTGCAACCTGGACTTCGCGGGCTTGGTCGAGGATGCGCCGCTGCTCGAAGCGGTAGCCTTCTTGCAGAGTCTTCTCCGCGATGGCAAATCACTTCGGCAGGTACCTCCTGCCGATTTCCCGACAGGCGTTATTGCCAAAGGGGCGCTGCGCTATATGTACACTGCGGCCGAGAAGCGCAAAGACAAGCGTCTGGAGGTTGATCGCTACGAATTCCTTGTCTATCGTCAGCTACGCAATGCGCTGGAGGCAGGCAACGTGTACATCCGCGACAGTAACGATTTTCGCAGCTTTGAGGACGATCTGATCAGTGCCGAGCGCTGGAAAGACAAGGATGCCGTGCTGCGCGAGATTGGCTCTCCTGTTCTGCTGGCACCGATCGAGGAAACGCTTGCCACCCTGCGCGCAGAACTGGAAGAAAAGTACGAGCACGTCAATCGGCGCATCGAGAACGGCGAGAACAAACATATCAAGATCACCGGCACCGGCGATAAGCGCCGTTGGACGCTGATCTATCCCACAGAAGAAGAGCCCATCAATAGTCCGTTTTATGGCCATTTGCCGGGTATTGGTGTTGCTGACCTCTTGCGATTCGTCGCCGAAAAGACCAACTTTCTGAGTGCCTTTACCCACGTCCTGGGCCGTTACGTGAAACAGGAGGCCGATCCGCGTCATCTCCTTGCCTGCATCGTCGCCATGGGAACCAACATGGGCCTCTGGAAGATGGCGGAGGTCTCCGGCCTCAGTTACTCGGCGCTTGTGACGACGGCGCGCAATTTTCTGCGGGCGGAGACGCTGCACGCGGGCAACGACGAGATTGCTAACGCCACTGCCAAGCTATCCATGTTCGACCAATACGACATCGGTGATCTGAAGCATTCCAGCAGCGACGGCCAGCGCATCGAAACCCAGATCCACACCATCAATGCCCGGCACGGCAGCAAATACTTTGGATTGCAGAAAGGTGTGAGCTCCTACACGCTGGTCGCCAACCAGGTGCCTTGCAACGCGCGCATCATCGGGACGCACGAGCACGAGTCGCACTTCGTCTTCGACATCCTGCACAACAACACGACCAACATCCGCCCGAAACGGCATTCCACCGACACCCACGGCACCAACCAGGTGAACTTCTTCTTGTTGTTCTTTGCTGGCTACCAATTCGCGCCGCGGTATCGCGACCTGCACAAGAAGATCGCCAGTCTGGTCGGCTTCCAGCATCCGAACCACTATGCCCACTACCTGATCAAGCCGGCGCGGAAAACCTTCGATGCGTTGATCGTCAAGGAATGGCCTAACATCCAACGTATCCTGGCATCTCTTGCACAAAAGGATGTAACCCAGGCGACGGTCGTGCGCAAACTGAGTTCCTATGCCCGTCAAAACCAGACCAAGAAGGGGCTCTGGGAGCTGGACAACATCCTCAGAAGCATCTACATCCTTGACTTCATCGACAATTCCACTCTGCGGCAGAGCGTGCAGAAGGCGCTCAATCGCGGCGAGGCTTACCACCGGATGCGGCGCGCAATCTCCTATGTCAACTCCGGCAAATTCCGCGTGAAGACCGAAGCGGAGCAGCAAATTTGGAACGAATGCTCGCGGCTGATCGCCAACGCAATCATCTACTACAACACCCTGCTCCTCTCGCGGGTATACGAGCAGAAGCTGGCAGCAGACGACTTGGAAGCGGTCAAGGTTCTCAAGAGCACTTCACCCGTTGCTTGGCGCAACGTCAATCTAATCGGCAACTTCGACTTCACGACCAGTTCGACGCCGGTCGATATCGAAGCCCTGGCTGCACGTTATCAAAATGAAGATTTCTGGCGACTCTCCATGCAGGAAGAAGATGAGGAGGGTCCAGAACGGTAGTCGAAGCCAATTTTACCTTTTCGAGGGGTTGGGCAAAAATAGCCATATTCCTGGTTCTAAAGGACTTTATTTTAACTATACTGCTTTTACTCAAGACGGCAAGGAGATGGTATATGCAGCAAACCATAGCATCTATGTCGTCAATATTCATTCCAGAGAATCTCGGCTTCTTGTAAGCGGAAGCGTGAAATCCGTAATAGTCGATAAAAACTCTCTGAAAGCGTATTTTCAGAAAACGGACGATACACGTGTTTATTCAGTGAATGCAGTCACCGGAGAAATACTAAAAGTTGCGGACTTGCCGTACAAAAATGTCACGATACATTCTGTCAATGCAGATGGAACTTTGTTGTCAGGAACTTATACGGAGGGTGAGGGGGAAGAATACCATGAGATTACTTTGCCAAAGGGAGTTCTCCCGACAGAGTCGGCTAAGGCGAGCGTTCGCAGCGAATCTAAAATAGGGATGGTGCTATTCACTCTTAATTTGTCTAGCCAAAAAGTAAGGCCGATATTGCACTCGACAGATTGGTTGGGGCATGTCCAATTCTCGCCGAGGGACCCTTCCTTGCTCCTGTATTGTCATGAGGGGCACTGGGAAGATGTTGATCGTATATGGACGATAAAAGCAGATGGAACTGGCAATACTCTAGTCCATAAACGCGCGCAGCCGATGGAAATCGCAGGACACGAATTCTGGGATGAGGACGGAAAAACTGTATGGTATGATTTGCAGGTTCCTATGGGAAAGACGTTCTTCCTGGCTAGCTATAATACCCAGACCGGTGAGCGCAGGCACTACCAGATGGACGCAAACCAGTGGTCGATCCATTTTAATGGGGAAGGATCGAGCGGTATATTCTGTGGAGACGGTGGCGATTCCTCTAAAGTCGCAAAAGCTGCCGATGGAAAGTGGATCAATTTGTATCGCCTGAAATTGAGTGGTGATCAGGGCGAAGATGCCAATGGATACTTTACCAAAGGCACGATTGAGTCTAGACATCTTGTCAATCTATCTAGTCATAAATATAGCCTTGAGCCAAATGTTCGGTTTAGTCCGGATCATCGTTATGTAATATTTTCTTCCAATATGTATGGTGCGACATATTTGTTTTCAGTTGATACTCATTCAACGCGAAAATCTTCCTCGTGGAGACCATTTGCACCGTTGTTAGAGAGCAAGCTCTCTGGTGAAAAGACCGCTATTCAGGTCGTCGATCAGGATCAAAAACCAGTGTCGGGAGCTATTGTAACGATCAAGAATCTTGAAAGCACGCATGGCGCTCAGGTTTATAGTACTGGCGATGACGGTAAGATTCAGTCAGTAGATTTTTATCATGGGCTATTTCGCTTTATGATCGTATGCCCGCACGGAGAATGTGCAAATACGGTTCACGAGGTCGCTGCAGAGCAGATTCAAGGAAAGACTCTTAGTCTTCAGGCTAATGCAAAATCATACGTCAGTGAGTATGTGGCGAACAGCTCGTCCAAAATTTTTCTTACCGTTTTAAATAATAAACGCGAGCCTCTTTCAGGAGTCCGTGTTCTTGTGCGTACAGGAGATGCTGCGCAAGAGGTTTGGGGCAAGACTAACGAGAAGGGTATCTACGAGTTCGCCCCTTATTCCGATCCTGCGACGGTGGTCATCCTCCATAAAAAAATTGCACATAAATATGTCGTTTCTTCAAATTGCTCTAGTGCCAACAGTCAAGAGGCCAATTCTCTAGGCTGTATTGATTCGAGCACGGCAGGTACAGTGATTCTACCCGAATAGGGATGAGCTATTGTTGATTTTTCGTGAATGGAGAAAAGATGCATGGCTTTACGCTATGCATCTTTTTTTATTCACATATCCCTCAATGTAAATAATTAACGCCGCAACAAAGCGAAAAGCATGAAAAAATTCTTGTATTTTTGAGAAAGGATTCGTATGATTGGTCCACCGTTTCGCATGTACATATTTTGAATGTGAAATTGACCTCTTGCTGGCCATGGCAGAGGCAGTTTGTGCGAAAACGTTTTGTGGGGGGATGTAATGTACTGTGCGGGCCGGAGCACTGTTCTTGTTCTCGCTGTTTTTACAGGTTCATATGCATATAGTCAATTGCAGGCTCCTGTAGCTGCGCCGGCAATTACAGGCCAATCCACGCGCTTGTCGACATGGGCAAATGACAAATCAAGTGGACGAGCACGGCAAGGACGAATGGGAAGTAAAGATTCAGTCCGCACCTATGATGCCCACAAGCGCCTTGTAAAGGTCATGGAGCCTGGGCCAGACGGTCAATTAACAGTAGAGACGGATTATCAATGGAGTGACACAGGAAAGCTTCTACAGGTCGTTCAGCATGGATCAAATGATGATGCAGAAAGAGTGCGCACTTTTAAATATGATTCGCAAGATCGTCTAATTTACGAAACTAGCCCAGAAGGTGGGACAAATACATATACATATGACAATAAGTACATGCTTACTAAGACAAATGCTCGAGGAATCATAACAACCTACACTCATGACAGTAATGGAAACCTAGTTAAGAAGAAGTACTCAAATGGAGATCCATCTGCCATCTATGTTTATGATGATTCAGGAAAGATGACTGAGTCGTATCTTGAGACGGTCAAGGGGCGTCTAGCAGAAAAAACGTATCACTATAATGAACAAGGGAAACTTGATAGTGTGACACAAAAAATTGATGTAAAGCATAAAGTTTCATTTACCTATGACAGTGAAGGAAACGTCGCAAGCATTACATATCCTGATGGCTATGTTGTACGCCAGTCGTGGGGTTCAAATGGGCATATTGAATCAATTGAAAACCAAACAGGAACATCTATTTTATCTGGTGCGCAATATAATTCCGACAATAATCTGATATATGCGAAATTCGGAAATACCATGGCAGCAAATATTGAATATGTAGATACTGATAATATCTACAGCTTAAAAATAAGCAAAAATGGTGACAATATTCAATACAAAAAATACAGCTACACCGCAGATGGAAGTGTTTCTCAAATAGACGATTTATTGCGTCCGGAAAATGGATTTACATACACGTATGACAGCCTACAGCGCGTCATAGGCTACAAGAGCGCAGATGAACATTACAAGCAGGTTTATGGGTATGATGCGTTTGGCAATATGTGTACTTCATCGCCATGTATATACAGCGCATACAATCAATTATTTGAAAAGCAAAAAATAAGATATGACGCATCTGGCGATATGACTAGCGACGGTCGGCACAGCTATTCGTATGACGCCGAAGGAAGAATCATTAACGTTGATAGTGGTTCAACTAAATATCTATACTCTGCGGAAGGGTACAGAATTCAAAAGCAGTCTGGCAAGAACCTTGCCGAGGAAATCTGGGTAGGAAATCAGCTGCTAGCTGAGATGCAACAGGATAAAACGTGGACAGACTATGTGTATGCAGAAGGAAGGCGTGTTGCGGCGATACGCGATTCCAAGGCTACGTACTATGTGTCAGATCCGCTTGGCATAATGCGGATGGAATTATCTGCTTCAGGTGAGATTCTTGCGCAAAGTGCAATGACTCCGTATGGAGTTCCACTCAAACGACAATCTGATGCGGAAGAGATTCCATTTACCGGCGGTGAGCAATATGACCCAGAAACAGATCTATATAGCTATCTTTATAGAAGCTATAACCCACTAATTGGTCGATGGATGTCGCCCGATCCTTCCAATGAAAAATATGCTACATTGCGTAATCCACAGACACTCAACTTGTATTCTTATGTTATCAATGATCCGCTGAAATATATTGACGATTTAGGGTTATCATCAAATACGTTTTCATGCGAAAGGCTGTTAGATTTTCTAGAAAGCATCAGAGATGGCGTAAAAAATGCAGTGGATGCATATAATTACGCAAAACAAATTGCCAATGCTAGATATTGGGTAAATGCCGCTAGAGTAGACAATGCATTAAGGTGTAATGCTGACTATATGATAAACGCGGATAATGATGCTACGCTAGTGAATGCTCGATATATGATGGAATATGCCAAAGCGTCTCAGTCTGTTATATCTTTTGCGTACGATATATATCAAAGTGTAATGACCGCTGAAGTCCCAGATAAGGTTTTTAATGCACTGTATGCAGATGTCGTAAGTAACACTCTAAATGTAGCTACGTCGTATGCAACAACATCTATTAATGACAGCGTCAATACGGCAACTCAAAATTACCTAAGTGCTCTTTCGGCACATATAGCTACGTATCACGATAATGGAGATCCCCCAACGGGAAAATAGTGCGCAGAAAATCAAGCATTTAGGAGATGGAGATGAATTGTAAAATGGTAAAATCGGTGAAATTTCTGCTTGTAATAGCATGTTTGCTGTTCGGCGGCACTCTGGCATATGGCATTGGAAATGCGGCTATTTCGATATTTATGCACGTTGTGCGCGGGTCAAAAGTGTACGTAGGTGAATACTCAATGAATCTTCCTCTCCTGTGGAGAGTTACAAACGTTACTCCAAAAGAAAAGATCTTAATGATCTCAAAGGCAGAATTCGGAACATATAAAGGACCGTTTATTTTAGTTTCGGTTATGAATGACAAAAGCTATTTATTGCATAACATTGGGAATAATAACTATACGAAATATATCGCTCAATTTCCGGTTGTAGTTCGCGGCGATAAAATGAATTTTTATTGCAGAAATGTTGTCGACCATCATCTTTATTGTGTTAGTGATTATCTCGTTGTTCATTTTGATTATATTGGAAACAACCCTCAGAAAGATGATGCCTACTCGATATTGAGGTCGATTCAGTAGCTTCGCGTGAAATGTGATGTTAATCAATGTGTCGCATGCAAATGCATATTGATGGAGGTAGCTTGATGGGTGGAGAGAGAATCATTTCAGGCAAGCAAAAAGTAATGCTATCGTATGTGCCGTTTCGCCTCATCATGCTAGTGACCATACTTGTGGCGTCGCGGGAAATGGTAATAGCGCAAGCATCTGTAGATGCAGACAGCACCTGTACATCTAGTGGAATTGCTCTTTCGTGCGAATGTGGAGATTGCTGTAGTGGATCTGTTGATGCTGATGGTCTGTGTGGCGTCAGCGATAACGGAGGGACGTGTGCTACAGATGATGATTGTTCAGGCGGTCTGTCTTGTATGAGTGGTACATGCGGATGCAGCGATGCATGCGATGATACGTCATGCCCAGGATATACGTGTGATAATTGCGGATCTAACTGCGGAGAGCCATGCTCAGGTAATAGTGACTGTGAAGATGGTTTTGTGTGTTTAGGTGACACGTGCGGGTGCGCCGATGTATGTGACGATACATCGTGCGATGGATACACCTATTGTGGTTGCAATGATGACCCTTGCAGATGCGATGGAGAGTGCGATGATGACTGCAGTGACGTTTGCAATAGTTCATCGTGCGTTGGATATACTTATTGTGCTTGTCATGACGATCCGTGTACTTGCGATGGAAACTGTAATGGGAGTGGTACTTGTAGCGACGTTTGTGATAGTTCATCGTGTACGGGGTACAGCTACTGCGATTGTAACGATGATCCGTGTACTTGCGATGGGGAGTGCGGTGATGGTAGCGATGGCGGTGGAGGAGATGGCGGTGGCGGCGGCGGCGGAGGTGGCGGCGGTTGCTATCCATATGAGTGTGGCCAGTATATCTGCGATTGATTATTCTGACCTCGCCATGTATTCTTTGCGCTCGTAAAAGCTATTGAGGAGTTGGTATGTTAAACAATGTTTTTTCGCAATTCTTCCTGGCATTGGCGGTTGGGATATCGTTTCTGACAAGCCTTAACGCACAGGCAAACAAGTGTACTATCCCTAGTGATAGTATACGCGCAAAGGTACTTGAATATGTCAGTGTGCGTTACAAAATAGCCTCGAAGGCCGATCTTACACTGATTGAAAATAAGCAGGCCAATGATGCTTGTTTCTGGATATTTAAATATCAAGCACCTCAAAGAGAAATATCTATATACCTCAGCCCAGATGGATCATACTTAGCGCCAACGCTATACGACATGCGGGTCGATCCGCGAATTGAAGAAGAGGCCAACAGGGAGCGGATTGCTAAAAGCCTGACGGTTGGTGCATCTCCAAGTATCGGGCCAAAAGATGCTGGCGTGACTATCGTAGAGTTTTCAGATTTTCAATGTCCATTCTGCAAACGCATGGCAGACATGCTCATGAAAGTAAATCAGGATGGAAAGGTAACCCCAACGCGCATTGTATACAAGTTTTTTCCACTCTCGATGCATCCATGGGCAATGGACGCGGCCAAGGTAGCGAAATGTGTGTCCATGCAAGATTCAGACGCATTCTGGAAAGTTCATGATTACATCTTTGCGAACCAGCAACAGTTGAATGCTGGTAACGTGAAGGATCGAGTTTCTAGTTTTGTCGTAGAGAATTTAAAGATCGATCAGGAGCAATATCATAGTTGCATTGAAAACGATTTGTCTCTTGGCCCGGTGAACAAGGATGTGAATTTAGGAAAAAGCCTCGGGGTCTCAGGCACACCAACCTTGTTTATTAACGGAATGATCTATCGCGGTATTAAGGACGTAACACAGTTGCAGAATATTATTGATGGAATATCAAAAAATCCATCTAAATCTTCTTCTGCTTCTGACAATGATCTTATTCATACGGGGAGACTCATTTCGTCTGCAACAACCGCACCTAAAAGAGCAAATGAGTGTGTCAGTAAGGAGAGAGTGCAATGAACAATATTTTTGCATCTTCCGCTCGATTTAGAATCAACCTATTTTGGCTTGTTTGCCTTGTTGCTGCCCAAGCACAAGCGATGTCTAGCCGTAGGGCAGCAAGTGAAATCCCCTCGCATTCGTGGATTGATCAAGCTACAGGGCATCGGATTATTCAACTGTCCGAACAGCCCGGCTCCAGGGGGCTTTATTTTAACAATAACGCGTTCACTCCTGACGGGAAGCAGATGGTCTATTTTGCAGAGGATGGTATCTATGTCGTCGATATGGCGACATTTAAATCTCATTTGTTGGCGTCAGGTTCAATAAGAGCCATCGTAATGGCTCGCAGGTCTTCGGCCGTTTACTACATGAAACACAATGACCAGGGAGTGTATAAAGCCAATATCTCTACCGGAGAATTGCAACGTCTTGGAGTCCTGCCTTCCAAGGCAACTATCAATACAATTAACGCTGATGACACTCTGCTTGCCGGTGCGTACATTGATACATCCGATCCAAATTTCACTATTCCAACCGTAGCGGACGGGATTAAGAACTCCAAGAAGGCATTGGAAAGAGTGCGCTTTGATTCGCATCCGCCGACGATTCTTTTTACCTTCAATATTCAAACCGCTGCTGTTTCTGCGATTCTGCATACCAATAACTGGCTAAATCACGTTCTCTTTTCTCCTACAGATTCTTCATTGTTGATGTACTGCCATGAAGGCCCATGGAATGAAGTCGATCGTATATGGACGATTCATGCTGACGGATCAGGGAATCAAACCCTTCATAAGCGAAGTCTGGATATGGCGAAAGAAACGGCCGGACATGAGTTTTGGGACCGTGATGGAAAGACAATATGGTACGACCTACAGACGCCCAAGGGGCAAGCGTTTTATCTGGCAGGCTACAACACTGCAACAGGAGAACGGCAGCGGTATCAGATGGACCGCGATCAGTGGTCTATTCACTTCAACGGAGATCTAGAATCCGGGGTATTTGCTGGGGATGGTGCCAGCGAGTATATGGCGGCAAGTTCTTCTAATGGGCAATGGATTCAGTTGTATCATTTGTACGGTGGCGCAAAAAATGAGAGGGGAAAGGTCCGCTTTAAAGAAGGTATTGTTGAATCGGAACAGCTCGTTGACCTGTCCAAGCACGATTACAACGTTGAGCCCAATATCCAGATTAGCCCAGATCACAAATACGTTATTTTCACATCGAGCATGCTTGGCCCCACATATGTCTTTGCTGTAGAAATTGCTCGAGCAGATCGGGCAAAGGGTGCAGCGAGAAAGCATGCCTTTGAGCCGTCGTCCTGGACAACAGGATCGAACACTGCGCAGGCGACAATTCAGGTAGTGGATTCATCCAATACTCCTATGTCTAATGCTCTCGTGATTGTGAAATCGCTGGATACAGGTGCGCAGGTAGGTCAATATCTTACCGGGCAGGATGGAACGACGCAGCAGATTTCTTTGGATAAAGATCTGCATCGCTTCACTATCGCTTGCCCAAATAATGCTTGTTCAACGACGATTCGAGAGATGTTTACGGCACCATCGCAAAACAAGATTACCCTGCATGCAAATACCCCATCTGCGATAGTGGCTTCTGCTGCAGTGGCGGAAGAAAAGAGAGCGGATAAAATGGTGATTGTTTTGCAAGATGCGAACCGCAATTCTGTTCCACAGGCGCCGTTTTTGGTGCGCACGAGTGACGCCATCAAAGAAGCCTGGTATAAAACCAGTATGAACGGAGCTGCGGCTGTTAAACTTCCGGCTGATCCGTCTGTTGTTACGTTTTTTGTCAACTGGAAGCACTATGCTTACAAGTTTTCCTCATCGTGCGGAACGACTACGAGTGATGATCCAGAGGTTATTGGCTGTATCCAGACCGGTTCTACAGCAACTGTGATATTGCCTGCGCGCTAGTGTTTTGTGCTTCGAACGTAAGCGTCATCCGCAGGCCGTATTGCGGGGGAGCTCATCTTGTGAATCGAGATCTCAAGTGTCCACGTATTTTTAAGTGGACACATGAGATCAGGCGGGGTTGGTCAGAGATTCCGAGAAGTTCCAGGGCAGAAGTTCGGAGATACGCGAGATAGGCCAATCCGGAATCTTTTCAAGGACGCGCTGCAGATAGAGTTCCGGCTCAAGTAAGCGTCGACGTATGGCCGTCTGGACGAGTCTGCATGCGGATGGGCATTCTTGATTGCAGGGCGGCAGAAGCTGTCCAGCGAAAGGGCGTCCATGGATACAAGCTCACAGGCTATTGCTGGTACGAAAACGACACGGCGGTACCGCACACAGGCAGAGCGTCGTCGGATTGTAGAGGAGACTCTATCCGCCGGGGTATCGGTGGCAACGGTGGCGCGGTCGCATGGGGTGAACGCCAACCAGCTCTTTCATTGGCGTAAGCTCTATCATGCCGGGATTTTGGATCAAGCACCCAGCGCAGCCTCGGTCAGCGAAGTGCATCTATTGCCGGTGGTGGTCCACGACGAGTCTGGCGCAGATGAACAAGACACGTCTGCACAGGAAGAAAAGTCGACGGTGCCTCCAGTTGCATCCATGGCGGCGTCCTCAGCGGCAGCAGTGCATATTGAGTTTCCCGGTCGTGCCTTCGTGAGCGTGGTTGGCAGTGCCGATTCAGCGGTGATCCGTGCCGTGTTGGAGAGCCTGCGAGGATGATTCCCGCCAACACGCAGATATGGGTTGTCGCCGGAGTGACAGACATGCGGCGAGGTTTCACTGGGCTGAGCGCTATGGTACAGACAACGCTTCAGCAGAGTCCTTTGGGCGGTCAGGTTTTTGTTTTTCGCGGCCGCCGAGGGGATGTAATCAAGTTCACCCCCGGTAAGGATTAGTGCGGAATTGTCACACTCGTTGTGTGAAACGAGACCAATTGGGCGTCAGCGCGCTCCTGCTGATAGGGTGTGCCACAAACGGTCGTTTTTGCCCACACGATTCGAGACTCTCATTCCTGCGAAATCATTGAGTTTTTAACGAAACCACGAACAACCCCTTTCTGGCACACTGGCTCCAACAAGATCAAAACCCCTGCATGGCCGACCAGCTGAGAGTGAAGCTAAACGACTTCGAGTTGGATCAAAGAAGTAGGATGTAATGGTCGTGTTTTCTCGTGCAAGGTGAAATTTCCAATGAAATCCATTGCTCTGTCCTTTGTACTGATTCTCGGCTGGGTGCCGATCTGTATCGCACAGAACAAGCCCACTGAAGCCTGCCGCTTTCCATACGACGGCTGGGTCACGCCGCCAGAACAGAAACTGCTCATCGCGGAGGTGGCCCAGCGCGCAACGCGACTGGCGTTTTGCGAATCCAAGAAAGGCTGCGTTGCCTCTTCCGCCGCGCCGGGAACGCCGATCCTGATCTATCGGGAGAGCGGAGACTGGACGTGCGGCTACTTCTCTACCTCCACCTACGGTGGGCCGGCGTGGATTCGCACGGCTGAGTTGCGCGTTGTTCCATCTAACCCGCAACCGCCCTTAAAGGTATGGGAGGGGATCTGGGTAGGTGGCGAGGACCGGGTTGCAATCCGCGCTGGGGAAAAGCCAGGCATGCTGCGCTTGGAGGGCAGTGCTCAATGGAAGGGAGCCGGCGACAATGCGCATTTCGGTGATATGAAAGGCACGGCTACGCCCGACGGCAACCGGCTGCACTTTGTCGAGAGTGGGCCCGACAGCTGCATTATCGATATGACGCTGCTGGGCCACTATATCGTCGCCAGCGACAATGGACTTTGCGGAGCCCTGAACGCCCGCTTTCAGGGCATCTGGAAGCGCACCGGGCCGTAGCTTCTTCTCCTCGCCGGTACCTCAATTCGACAAAATGCTCCTGCGGCCTGAGTGAGTGTGACAATCCAACATGAATCCTTACCGTGGGTGTACATGTGGTAGCTGTCGTAAAAATCAGACAAATCGATGACCGAGCGTTCATGCGTCACATGGCCGCTGATCTTGTTTCGCATCTTCCGAAATCTTTCCGCGAATTCCGGGGGAACCTTCTCTGGAAGATCGCTAATATGATTCTCCCAAGCCGGAGCAGTTCCATTAAGTATCGCTTGACGCCTGCCAGTCAGGATGCGCTGGGCACAGCCGCCGATGTAACGATCTTTCAGGCTCGCATCCAGCGGCACGGTATCGCCTCTGTCTCTTGCCACCGCACCGAGTATGAATTCGTAGAGATGATGGATGAAACGCGCATAAGCATTGTAGGTTTTGTAAGCTATCAGGCGTGTTTCGTCGGCGGGTGCTGGAGTAGCCCCTCCGGCCTCAGCTTGCGCCCGCATGATCATGACGGTTCCATACGTCTCGAAATCCTTAAACGCATCTTCGCAACGCAAAAATTCATGCTTGAGCGCAACACAATGCGCCGTATCCATTGCATCTCCAGGCTTGAATTTCATGAATGCCTACGATCGGAATACGTGTAAAAGTAGCCACAGCATGGTTTCAAATACAGTTCACTACAGCTAGGTTAAGACAAGAAGCCTATCCCCGTGGGTCGATATGTCTTGCCTTTGGTTAATACTTCGAGGCTAGCGGTTGCTATCCTTTCGAATGCCTCATTGTAGCTACCGATTTGGTTTGATGGAATTCGCCACTCCTTATTTTCGAACCCAGTTTTGAGCAATACGTCTTTCTCGTCTTCCTTGAGCATGATTGCGAAACCATACCAAAGCGAAGGGAATACACCAGGCTTGGACAGAGTGATTGCTAAACCGAGGTGCCAATACCCGTCTTCCTCACAAAATTGGATGGCACCCATCTCTGTGTAGTCCGCGCCTTCTTCTGCGGGTAAATATCGCACCTCATTATCGACTTTCTTTAGCCACTTGATTCGGTCATCTGGGATACCGATGTATTGAGTTAGACCTTTAGTAAACTTTCCGAAATAGCCATAGCAACGATCTTTCATTTCATTCCAATCCCGTTGCTTACCCATTACTACTTCCCGCATTTCTTCGTATTTCGTCACGTGGGCGGAGCTCCTTACTACGCGCATTGAATTGTATTCCATCGTCCCCTAAATAAAGATGACGATATGCCTATATAGGCTATTTTTGCCCAACCCCTCGAAAAGGTAAAATTGGCTTCGACTACCGTTCTGGACCCTCCTCATCTTCTTCCTGCATGGAGAGTCGCCAGAAATCTTCATTTTGATAACGTGCAGCCAGGGCTTCGATATCGACCGGCGTCGAACTGGTCGTGAAGTCGAAGTTGCCGATTAGATTGACGTTGCGCCAAGCAACGGGTGAAGTGCTCTTGAGAACCTTGACCGCTTCCAAGTCGTCTGCTGCCAGCTTCTGCTCGTATACCCGCGAGAGGAGCAGGGTGTTGTAGTAGATGATTGCGTTGGCGATCAGCCGCGAGCATTCGTTCCAAATTTGCTGCTCCGCTTCGGTCTTCACGCGGAATTTGCCGGAGTTGACATAGGAGATTGCGCGCCGCATCCGGTGGTAAGCCTCGCCGCGATTGAGCGCCTTCTGCACGCTCTGCCGCAGAGTGGAATTGTCGATGAAGTCAAGGATGTAGATGCTTCTGAGGATGTTGTCCAGCTCCCAGAGCCCCTTCTTGGTCTGGTTTTGACGGGCATAGGAACTCAGTTTGCGCACGACCGTCGCCTGGGTTACATCCTTTTGTGCAAGAGATGCCAGGATACGTTGGATGTTAGGCCATTCCTTGACGATCAACGCATCGAAGGTTTTCCGCGCCGGCTTGATCAGGTAGTGGGCATAGTGGTTCGGATGCTGGAAGCCGACCAGACTGGCGATCTTCTTGTGCAGGTCGCGATACCGCGGCGCGAATTGGTAGCCAGCAAAGAACAACAAGAAGAAGTTCACCTGGTTGGTGCCGTGGGTGTCGGTGGAATGCCGTTTCGGGCGGATGTTGGTCGTGTTGTTGTGCAGGATGTCGAAGACGAAGTGCGACTCGTGCTCGTGCGTCCCGATGATGCGCGCGTTGCAAGGCACCTGGTTGGCGACCAGCGTGTAGGAGCTCACACCTTTCTGCAATCCAAAGTATTTGCTGCCGTGCCGGGCATTGATGGTGTGGATCTGGGTTTCGATGCGCTGGCCGTCGCTGCTGGAATGCTTCAGATCACCGATGTCGTATTGGTCGAACATGGATAGCTTGGCAGTGGCGTTAGCAATCTCGTCGTTGCCCGCGTGCAGCGTCTCCGCCCGCAGAAAATTGCGCGCCGTCGTCACAAGCGCCGAGTAACTGAGGCCGGAGACCTCCGCCATCTTCCAGAGGCCCATGTTGGTTCCCATGGCGACGATGCAGGCAAGGAGATGACGCGGATCGGCCTCCTGTTTCACGTAACGGCCCAGGACGTGGGTAAAGGCACTCAGAAAGTTGGTCTTTTCGGCGACGAATCGCAAGAGGTCAGCAACACCAATACCCGGCAAATGGCCATAAAACGGACTATTGATGGGCTCTTCTTCTGTGGGATAGATCAGCGTCCAACGGCGCTTATCGCCGGTGCCGGTGATCTTGATATGTTTGTTCTCGCCGTTCTCGATGCGCCGATTGACGTGCTCGTACTTTTCTTCCAGTTCTGCGCGCAGGGTGGCAAGCGTTTCCTCGATCGGTGCCAGCAGAACAGGAGAGCCAATCTCGCGCAGCACGGCATCCTTGTCTTTCCAGCGCTCGGCACTGATCAGATCGTCCTCAAAGCTGCGAAAATCGTTACTGTCGCGGATGTACACGTTGCCTGCCTCCAGCGCATTGCGTAGCTGACGATAGACAAGGAATTCGTAGCGATCAACCTCCAGACGCTTGTCTTTGCGCTTCTCGGCCGCAGTGTACATATAGCGCAGCGCCCCTTTGGCAATAACGCCTGTCGGGAAATCGGCAGGAGGTACCTGCCGAAGTGATTTGCCATCGCGGAGAAGACTCTGCAAGAAGGCTACCGCTTCGAGCAGCGGCGCATCCTCGACCAAGCCCGCGAAGTCCAGGTTGCAGAATAGATGCCTCAGGTTGAGCTTGAACTTAAAATGGAGAGTGCCATAGTAGGCCCATTCGAACGCGGTCCTGTCGAACTCGATCTTCCGCATATACTCGGAAACCTGAACGAAGCGTTCGGGATTGAGTAAGGAGAACGCCTTCTGCCTGACCATGGAAAATGGAGTCCAGTCCGCAATGGATGGGTCAAGAAACAGGTTCAGGACCTGCCCGCCAGCTTTCAGATTGGTGCTCGCTTCCGTTATCGCTTTCACGGCGGCTGCCTCGGCCGCGAGCTTGGCCTCCTGCTCGTATTGATGAATGAGATGAATGAAGGCCTCGATCAGGTTGTCGTTTATCTGGCGGAAGCGGTGCGCGGCGAAACACAACAGATACAGGCGGACCGTTGGGGTGGCCATCCGCTGTAGCTTGTAGACGGTGTAGAACTGGACCAGCGAGGCATAGTACTTCACACTCTCTTTGGACAAGCCAGCCGCTGCCAAGAAATTATGGCCGAACTCAAATAGCGGCTGGAAGAACTTGCGGCGCTCCACCTCCTGGCGCAACTCTCCATAGCTGAAATCCTTCGGCTCGTGCTTGAGCAAGCTGATTTGGTACATGCCCTCGCCGGCCTCGATCAGCGCCTTGAGTTGCCGCTCGACTTCCGGGGTCAGTGCTCGGTCGAGCAAGCCGGTCATTCGCTGGAGTTCGCTGGAGACAGTCTGCCCAACCATATCTTGCAGGTACGTGTACCCTGGGGTGACGATGCGTTGATGGGCCAGATACTGCAGGGCTTCGCGCAGAATGAAGATGGGCTGCGCCGACAGCATCGCAACTCGCTGCGCCTTCTGTTCGAGGTCTTCCTTGGCGGCGGCAGTGCATAACCGATAGTCGAAAAGCTTGAGAATTACCTGCTGTTGCTCCAGGCGTGTCGGTTTGGAGATCGCCTTGATTTCACTCCTATCCCGCGTCGGAAAATAGCGGCGGAGGATATGTTCCAGATCGTCTGCTATTGCATCGAGCGAGTAAACAAAGAACTGCCGCTTAGCCTTGAAGTATCCAAGCTGAAGGACGAGATGAACCGCCACCGAGATGGTAAATACGCCGTCGGCCAACTCGCGTTCCGTCGGGCTCAGATCGAAGTAAAGGCGGCGGTCATCTTCCGAGAAGCGTGGCAAACCATAAAGATCATCGATCTCCTGTGCGGTCAGGATGGACAGGCGACGGGAGTCAGAGGCCATGCGCGAGTGACTTTCGGCGAGTGCAAAAAATGCACTTTCTGCACGGCAATTGGAAATTGCATTTCATGGTGCTGAAGATGTCATTGAAATCGGTCATATTCATGCGGTCTGGGACGGAGATGACCCGGATTCCATAGGGCTAACATGGCGAAGTGCCGCGCGGAAAATCAGGCGTTTGAAAGCGGTCTCTTCGATCATCGACTCCGGCATCCCTCCCAGATCCACATCTTCCCAACCATACATAGTGCTTACTATGAGCGGCCAGCCGTACTTGGCAATGTACGGCTCTCTCAATAGGGCAAGGTCCAGTGAGGGTGTCATTTTCAGAAGACGACTGCACCAATATCTAGGGTTTACCGCCTGTAGTGCAGGCGACTCCTGACAGCTAAATTTCAGAAGTCATGTGCACCAAACTCCTCTATGCTCAATACTCATATGCACCGAAGTGAGGTGTGGGCATGGCATCCGATTCACCACCAATCACTGAGCGAGGGGTAGCCACCCTGTCGGCCGCAGTATGGAATGTGGCTCGGCACAGGGCAGAGATCATCGGCGAGCTGGCAGCGCTCGAAGAGGTCGGTCATCAGGCGGCCGATGCCGCCGCTCAAACGCTTGGCCTATCCCGGCGTCAGGTTTATGCCCTGCTCTGCCGATTCCGGCAAGGCGAAGGTCTTGTGACGGATATGACGCCAGGGCGATCCGACGGCGGCAAAGGAAAAGGGCGTTTGCCGGAATCGGTTGAGAGCATCATCCGCGAACTGCTCAAGAAGCGGTTCTTGACCAAGCAAAAGCGCAGTCTGGCGGCGTTCAGCCGCGAAGTTGCGCAGTTGTGCAAAGCGCAAGAGCTGCCCGTGCCTGCACGCAACACATTGGCTTTGCGGATAGCCCGTCTCGACCCGGTAAAAACCATGCGCAGCCGGGAAGGCCGGGATGCCTCCCGAAAACTGCAAGGCGCTGGCGGTGTGCCTCCCGCAGTTGCCGAGCCGCTGGAGCAAGTGCAGATCGATCACACGGTCATCGACGTGATCGTCGTGGACGAGCGCGACCGTCAACCGATTGGCCGCCCATACCTGACCATCGCCATTGACGTATTTACACGCTGCGTACCGGGCATGGTGGTTACGCTGGAAGCTCCGTCCGCCGTTTCGACCGGCCTGTGCCTCGCACATGCCGTCAGCGACAAACGTTCCTGGCTGGAAGGTTTGAACGTGGAGACGGACTGGCCGATGGGAGGCAAGCCCAGGCAGCTTTATCTGGATAATGCGGCCGAGTTCAAGAGCGAAGCCCTGCGCCGTGGTTGCGAACAGCATGGCATCCGGCTGGACTATCGTCCGCCCGGACAGCCGCACTATGGCGGCATCGTGGAGCGGATCATCGGCACGGCGATGCAGATGATCCACGACGAACTGCCGGGAACGACCTTCTCGAATCCCGATCAGCGCGGGGAGTACGCGTCCGAGAAGATGGCCGCCCTGACGCTGCGCGAGTTGGAACGATGGCTCGTGCTGGCCGTCGGCACCTACCACGGCTCGGTGCATGGCGGTCTGCTCCAGCCGCCTGCCGCAAGCTGGGCCGCGGCCGTGGCTCGTGTCGGCATGCCGGGCGTCGTCACCCGGCCCACCACGTTTTTGGTCGATTTCCTGCCCGTCATTCGCCGCACTCTAACCCGCAGCGGCTTTGTCATCGACCACATCCATTACTATGCAGACGTGCTCAAGCCGTGGATCGCGCTGCGCGACCGCCTTCCCACCTTTCTGATCCGTCGCGACCCGCGCGACATTAGCCGCATCTGGGTGCTGGAACCGGAGGGGCAGCACTATTTGGAAATTCCCTACCGCACCCTGTCGCACCCTGCCGTCACCCTCTGGGAGCAACGCCAGGCGCTGGCGAAATTGCGTCAGGCTGGCCGCGAACAGGTTGACGAGTCGGCGCTGTTCCGCATGATCGGGCAGATGCGCGACATCGTGACCACCGCCAAGAAGGCCACACGCAAGGCGCGGCGCGATGCGGATCGCCGCAAGCACCTCAAAGCGTCGGCCCCGCCTGATAAGCCCGTTCCGCCAGACTCGGGCATCGCTGATTCGCAGACCGAAAGACAGTCGCCAGCCCAACCGTTCGACCAGATCGAGGAGTGGTAGCCGTGGACGAATATCCCATCATCGACTTGTCTCATCTGCTGCCAGCCGCACAGGGAGTGGCCCGGCTGCCAGCGGACGAGCGCATCCAACGCATTCGTGCTGATCGTTGGATTGGCTATCCGCGCGCCGTTGAAGCATTGAATCGTCTGGAGGCTTTGTATACATGGCCAACCAAACAACGGATGCCCAACCTTCTGCTGGTTGGCCCAACCAACAACGGCAAGTCTATGATCGTCGAGAAATTCCGGCGCACCCATCCAGCCAGTTCCGATGCGGACCAGGAACACATCCCGGTGCTGTGCGTACAGATGCCATCCGAACCGTCTGTGATTCGCTTCTATGTTGCGCTACAGGCCGCCATGGGAGCGCCGTTGCGCCCACGTCCGCGGTTGCCGGAAATGGAGCATCTGGCGCTGGCGTTGCTGCGAAAAGTCGGCGTACGCATGTTGGTAATCGACGAACTGCACAACATCTTGGCCGGAAACAGCAGCAACCGGCGCGAGTTCCTCAACCTGCTGCGTTTTCTCGGCAACGAATTACGCATTCCATTGGTTGGGGTCGGCACGCGCGATGCGTATCTCGCCATCCGCTCGGACGACCAGTTGGAAAACCGCTTCGAGCCGATGATGCTGCCTCCGTGGGAGGCCGACGAGGACTGTTGTTCGTTGCTGGCCAGCTTCGCCGCGTCGCTCCCGCTGCGGCACCATTCCCCAATCGCCACGCCGGATATGGCCCTCTATCTGCTCACACGCAGCGAGGGGACCATCGGCGAAATGGCGCACCTGCTCATGGCGGCGGCCATCGCCGCCGTGGAAAGCGGCGAAGAGGCCATCAACCATCGCACACTCAGCATGGCCGAATACACTGGCCCCAGCGAGCGGCGCAAACAATTCGAGAGGGAACTGATGTGACGCCCATGCCGCGCTGGCCCCTGCATCCGGCACCCAGGGAAGGCGAAGCCTTGTCTTCGTGGCTCAACCGCATCGCCGCTTGCTATCAGATGGACATACGCGACCTGTTGGAACACGATCTCGGTCACGGCCAGATCGATGACCTGGATACCGCGCCACCGATCTCCCTGCTGACACTGCTGGTTCAACGAAGCGGCGTCGATCTGGATCAACTGCGCTGTATGAGCTTTGCCGGCTGGGTGCCGTGGCTGCTGGATAGCCTCGATGATCGTATTCCGGTCGCTCTCGAAACCTATGCCTTCCAACTATCCGTATTGCTTCCGAGATTTCGCCGTAAGAGGAGATCGCTCAAAAGCTGGCGCGCGTGGCTGTCCGGCCAACCGATCCATCGTGCGTGCCCACGCTGCCTGAATGATCCGGCAAATCAAGCCATGCTGCTTGTGTGGAAGCTGCCCTTGATGCTGAGTTGCCCTATACATGGTTGTTGCCTGGAATTCTATTTGGGAATCCCCGGACATTTTTTCGGATGGGAGCACACCGGTTCTTCACCACGCATGGCCACCAACGCAATTGCGGCGATGGATCGGCGCACCTGGCAGGCACTGACGACTGGCTATGTCGAGTTACCGCGCAGGCGCATCCATGCCGGTCTTTGGTTCCGGCTGCTGCGCACCTTGCTGGAGGAACTGAACACCCCGCTATCGCAATGTGGGTCTTGCGGTGAAAGTATCCGCTCGGTTTGGGAACGCTGCGGACACCCTCTGCGTGCTGGACAAAGTATGTGGCGCTCCTATGAAGTTCTGGACTCTGCCGTGCAGTTGCAAATGCTGGAGGCTGCCGCCACCGCAATTCACCTGATCGAATCGGGAGAGTTGGCTCCACGCGGAGAACAGGCAGAGTTGTTCTTGCAAGAGCCGCAGATCGAATTCACCACCGGCTTGCCAGCCGATATGCAGCAGAAGAAACTTATCAACCACTGGCAGAAAGCCATGCAAGCGATCAACGAAGCGATTGTCGCAGCGCGGCGCGACCCTGAGACCGCGCGTTCTTTGTTCGCGTTAGCATCCTACGGACGGCGAGATCCCGCGTCTCTCGAGCATTTGCGCACCATGTTTTTCGAGATGCGAATTCCTCTGGATTTTTTGTCACATTATGACTCCAATGAACCCTTTTTCATGTCATAAGTTAAATAACGGGTTATGAGACAGATTTCGACGGCCAGAACTTGCCGATTCATGCTGTCACGTAATCGAACGTATATGTGACACATCGGAGATGGCACATGCTAATTGGATACATGCGGGTATCAAAGGCGGATGGTTCCCAGGCTACCGACCTCCAGCGCGATGCGCTGGTTGCTGCCGGTGTCGATCCGGCGAATCTCTATGAGGACCAAGCGTCTGGCAGGCGCGAGGACCGCCCCGGCTTGGCAGCCTGCCTGAAGGCGCTACGCGAAGGGGATACGCTGGCCGTCTGGAAACTTGATCGACTGGGGCGCGACTTGCGTCATCTGATCAATACGGTTCACGACCTGACCGGGCGCGGCATCGGCCTGAAGGTGCTGACCGGACACGGTGCCGCCGTCGACACAACGACCGCCGCCGGAAAACTGGTCTTCGGCATCTTTGCCGCGCTGGCCGAGTTTGAGCGCGAACTGATTGCCGAACGCACGCGAGCAGGACTGGCCTCGGCGCGAGCACGCGGACGCAAAGGCGGCCGCCCGTTCAAGATGACGTCCGCCAAGCTGCGCATGGCCAAAGCTTCCATGGAAAGGACCGAAACCAGCGTCAGCGATCTGTGCAAGGAACTCGGCATCACACGGCAGACACTCTATAGGCATTTGTCACCGAAAGGCGAGTTGCGTGCGGACGGTGCAAAACTGTTGGCTGGATGAGTGCTATCGACTTCTGACATTTAGTGCAGTCATCTTCTGAAAATGACAGAGGGAAGGTCTAATCCCGTAAAATAGCTCTCACTGAAGTCGGTATTGTATTTTGATAGAAAGGCTATCACAATGTCTATGACTCTCGTGATGGAAAAATGATCGTCGGATACGCCCGCACTTCCACAGTGGATCAACACGCTGGCTTTGAAGCTCAATTGCGAGAACTCGCCGCGGCCGGCTGCGAAAAGACCTTTCAGGAGCAGGTCTCCTCGGTCGCCGACAGAATCCAACTTCGCTCTGCCCTGGAGTACGTCAGGGAAGGCGACATACTCGTCGTCTCCAAACTGGATCGGCTCGCACGTTCGGTTCTGGATCTGATGGCGATTCTCCAAACCTTGGAGAGCAAGCGGGTCGGGGTGCGGATTTTGAACCTCGGCATGGACACCCAGACTCCCACCGGCAAGCTGATGCTGACAATGCTGGGAGCGGTCGCCCAGTTCGAGCGGGAAATGATGCTGGAACGGCAGCGGGAAGGTATCGCCAAGGCCAAGTCGGAAGGGCGTTACAAAGGGCGCAAACCCATCGCGGAAGACCTGCGACACAACGTTCTGAAACTGGCCACCGAAGGGCTCACCCGGAAAGCTGTCGCATCACAGCTCGGCATCGGCGAAGCGACAGTCTATCGGATTCTGGCTACCAAGAGACCCCAGAATCCTTAACCGGACTTTTCGTCCAATTGTTCCAAAGACCCTGAGTTACCAGGATGGATATTTGCCTTATGGACCCCACTGGAATGCCAATTTTACCTTTTCGAGGGGTTGGGCAAAAATAGCCGGAGAGCAAAAATTAATACACGATCTTATACCATTACTGGTATAGTCGTATGGTGAGTTCTTCAGAAAAACCGCTGATCTGGCTCGGGAGCAGCAAGAAGGATTTGATGGCACTCCCCGTCGATGTACGGAAATTCTTTGGCCATAGCCTTCACTTTGCTCAAAACGGCGAGCAACACGAGGCCGCTAAGGTGTTGAAAGGTTTTGGCGGCGCCGGAGTTCTGGAGGTCGTCGAAGACGACTCAGGCGGGACTTACCGAGCGGTCTATACGATCAAGTTCAAAGAGGCAGTGTTCGTGCTGCACTGTTTTCAGAAAAAGAGTAAGAGCGGTATCTCGACGCCGAAGAAAGACATGGACATCATTCAGGCTCGGCTGAAAGCAGCCGAAGCCGTGGCGAAGGAGCTACGACATGGCAAAGCGAATTCCTGACAGTATCGAAGTAGAAATGAGTTCCGGCAATGTGTTTGCCGATCTTGGGCTTCCCGATGCAGAGCAACTCAAGATCAAGTCCGGCCTGGTCATTGAAATCAGCCGGGCAGTGCGGCGTTTTGGCCTCACCCAGGAAGAAGCCGGTCGCCGGATGGGCATTTCACAGGCAAAGGTATCTGGATTGATGCGCGGTGATTTTTCGAATCTTTCAGAACGTAAGTTGATGGAATGTTTGAATCGCCTGGGCTACAACATCGAAATTAAATTAATTCCCGCAGCCGATTCTGTGGGTCATCGAACTTTAGCCGTGGCCTGACAGGACTATTGGCAATAGAAAAGAAGCCGTCCCCTTCCTCTTCAACGGGAAGGGGTTTGCTTTTTGGCGGGGTGGGTTTGGGAGGGGCGCTCAACGCCCTCCCAATGGGTGTGAGCGAAGCGAACTGACCGCCTCATGGGCGCACCTTTTTGTTCTATTCCGATCATTTGGGATTTTTCAACAGGTTCAGGTAAAGCAACTATAGGAAAAGGACTATAGGTTTAACTATAGGATTCTCCTCCAAAGTGGCCGTGGCCTATCTCCTCCAAAGTGGCCGTGGATTCATCCTCCAAAGTGGCCGTGGATAATTTGCAGAATCAACAGGGTTTTCCTCTTCACATTGAATGCCCTATGTCGTGGTGAGCAGCCGCCGCGCAATGGGCGGTGGACTGTTGTAGAGGGTGGGGTTTGAGGCGCAGTGGAACGGAGAACCGGGTTAAGCAAGCTCAGAACCCAGACAGCGTAGCTGTATGCGTTTCGACGCCAAACTCTCCGACAATCTCATTTCGGCGGCTTTGAAGGCGCGATTTGAAGCAGCTCACTGATCGGAGAGACCACTCCCCAATAAGAAAATGAATTTTCTTGAGCTTTATATCTGTTAGATATATCTTGAAGATGTATGAAGCACAATAGAACCGCCTATGTCATCCTCGGCATGCTCTCTATCGAACCCAACAAATCTGGTTACGATCTTCACAAGGCAATTGAAGAGAACTTCGGCAGTTTTTGGGGTGAGAGCTACGGGCAAATCTATCCGACCCTGAAGCAGTTGGCAGCAGAAGGCTTGATTCTGCCCAGCAAGTCGACCTCTGGCCCGGGCAAGCAACGGCAGGAGTATACGCTGACCGATACTGGGCGTCTCTGTCTCCGCGAGTGGCTGTCTCAGCCCTTTCAGAACGATCCACCGCGTAATGAATTCATGCTCAAGTTGTTTTTTGGCCGTGAGGCGACGCCAGGCGTGGCACTCGAGCACGTGCGTGAATTGCAACGCAGGAACCAACAGTCGATGGCCATGTTTGAAGACATTGAGAAAGCCGCCAATCAGCAGCAATCGCAAAACCCTCACCTGCCCTACTGGATGCTGACCCTGAACCTTGGCATGGCCATGACCCGCGCCGCGCTCGAATGGGGCGAGTCGGCGATTGCCCAACTCACTGCGATGGAAGCCGTCGGAATTACGCCCGCTCAGCAAACAGAAACGATCACGAAGAGTCCTGATCAACTCGTGAAAATTGCACCCCGGACGCACAAGCCTCACGCACTTTACTAAAGGAGAACCGCAAGATGCCTTCCACCATTCGTTCTGACCGCTCCTCTCAGATTGTTGCCTGGGCCGTCGTCAGCCTCTTCATTGCCGGCAATTTTCTCTCCGTGGTGGGCGCGTGGACCGGCCCGATCACGGGCGTCTGGTTTGTCGGTACGCAGAAGCCGCGCCGGGGTTTTCTCTGGCTGCTCGCAATCACCTTCTTTCCTGGTCTCGTCGTCAACTGGCGCAAATTTCCACTCAACGCTCCGGAGCAAGCAATGGGCTACTTGGTATTGGCCTTGCTAACGGCCGTGCTGGCCATTTTACCCCTGACCTTTCACCGGCTGGTCAGTCCCCGTCTGGCGGGATTTTTCTCCACGCTGCCGTTTCCGCTGGCGACGGTTGCCATCCCCGCGCTTGTTGTCGCACTGCACGCTGGCGTGGTTCCACAGGCCGGACCGAAGACGGTTCTTATAGCTTGGTTTGCAGCCACGCTAGTATGGATGTGGAACCGCGAATCGCGCGCCACGACCGCCTTCCTCGGCGCAGGCTTCGTTCTTGCCATGGCCCTCGAACTGATCGGTCGCTTCACCGGCGTCGCGCTGCCCATGGCCTTCCGAAACAGTACAATCGCCGGTTACGCCTGCTTCGGAGGCGCGTTGTTCCTAGCCGTTTGGGCGCTCTTTCATCCCCTCCCCGAACGCAGTTGGGCTGATCGGCGCGAGGCTGTTGCTCGACTGCAAAGCCCCTTTACCGGAGAGACATTGCAAGTGGCCGGCGAACCGGGGGATGAGGCGTTGGTCAGTAATGCAGGCGAAAGCTTCCCGGTACTGAGCGGCATTCCGAGATTTCTCAAGCCACAAGATCTTACCGGCGACAACGGCAAATACAACCACCTATACGAACTCATCGGCGGATTCTACAACGACATTCAGCGCGTATATAGTCCGCTCAAAGGATTCGACCTGGAGGATTATTTTCTCAGTTACATGCGTCTGCTGGAGGTCAAGCCCGGCGATTCGGTGCTGGAGACTTCGGTGGGCACCGGACTCAACTTCAAATATCTGCCCCACGGGGTCAAACTCTCCGGCCTCGATCTGTCGCCCGAGATGCTGGCAAACTGCCAAGTCAATCTGCGCCGCTGGGGGATGGATGCTGATCTTTTCCTCGGCAATGCTGAGACGCTTCCCTTTGTAGATGCCAGCTTCGATGTGGTGTTTCATGTTGGCGGCATTAACTTCTTCAACGACCGCGCCCAAGCCATCCGAGAGATGATTCGCGTCGCCAAGCCAGGAAGTCTCCTGCTCATCGCCGATGAATCCGAAAAGCATGTAAAGGAAGTTTATGAAAAAGGGCTCGGTAGCTTTTACAAGAACCGCAAGGAACCGGTCAGCGCTCCCATTAGTCTTGTGCCGCCCGAGATGCAAGAAGTGCACCTCGAATCGCTGAAGAACGGCATGTTCTACGCGCTGACCTTTCGAAAACCCAGAGAGGGCGATTCGGGAGATGCTGCGTTGGAAGTGGATAAGGTCGACTGTTCGTGTGGGGTGTGATCGTTGTGCAGAAATTTTCCGCTGTTATTCAGAGAACAGCTTCCCAAGCCTGCCAGAGGCCAAGAAGGATAGCCAAATTGCCGATGGCCAAATAGATATGGCTTTCGTGCTTCTTGGCCTCATGGTTTAGAGTTGGTCAATTGATGTATACCCAACTTGGCCAAGCTCCTATGAGAATCGCTCGCCTCTACCTGCGCGTCAGCACCGACGAGCAGGATCTCACTCGTCAATCAGACATCGTGGAAAGCACCCGTGCGGCTGGTTACTATGTCGCCGGAGTCTACCGCGAGAAGGCCTCGGGTGCTCGCGCCGACCGACCAGAACTGCTGCGCATGATCGCCGACCTGCAACCCGGCGAGGTGGTCGTCGCCGAGAAGATCGACCGGATAAGCCGACTGCCTCTGGCCGAGGCCGAACAGCTCGTGAGCAGGATCAGGGGCACAGGAGCGAAGCTGGCGGTGCCGGGGTTGGTCGATCTCTCCGACATTGCGGCCGATGCCGATGGTGTCGCAAAAATCGTTCTGGAGACTGTTCAGGATCTGCTTTTGAAGCTGGCCTTGCAAATGGCCCGCGAAGACTATGAGATCCGCCGCGAACGGCAACGTCAGGGCGTCCAGCTTGCCAAAGCGGCAGGCAAATACGCCGGTCGCGTGCCAGATACTGCGGCCCACCAACGCATTGTTGCGCTTCGCAGCAGGGGCCAAACCATCAAGCGAACAGTCGAGTTGACTGGGTGCAGCGCCAGTCAGGTCAAACGCATATGGGCGATGCATCTGGCGAACTCCAAAGTTGTTGGTGGTGCGTAGGGAGTGATGTCCTCTTGTTGAATCTAAGAGTTCCCGACAAGGAAGGAAAGAACGATGCCCGTCGGTTTCCTCTCAGCAGAACAGCGCGAGAACTACGGTCGTTATACCGGAGTGCCGTCGTCTCAAGACCTCGCCCGCTACTTCCATCTGGACGATGCCGACCATGCTCGGATCGCAAAAAAGCGCGGTGACCACAATCGGCTCGGTTTCGCCGTACAACTAAGCACGGTGCGTTACCTCGGCATCTTCCTGGACGATCCGATGACAGTGCCGGGCGCAGTACTGCACACGCTGGTCAAGCAATTACACCTCGATCCTATGAATGGCACATCAGCCTACAGCACAGGTGAGCAACGCTGGCTACATGCGGCGGAGATTCGAGAGTCTTACGGATACGTTGAGATTACCGAGCAGCGTGCGGCATTTCGCCTTACCCGCTGGCTCTATGCACTCTGCTGGACTGGTACCGACCGGCCAAGCGTGCTATTCGAGCGAGCAATCACCTGGTTGGTGATGCATAAGGTGCTGCTGCCCGGTTGTAGCACCTTGGAACGCTACATAGCGCGATTGCGAAGCCGGGTAGAGGAAAGACTGTGGCGCTCGCTTGCCAGCGGCGTTGGCTTTGAACAACAGAAGAGGCTGGAGAATCTGCTGGTCGTGCCTGCAGGTACTCGCAGTTCACAACTTGATCGCCTGCGCGCTGGCCCTTTGACGGTCAGTGGTCCATCGCTGGTCAAGGCTCTCCTGCGACTGCGTGCGGTGCGTGACTTGGGCATCGTGCTGCCGTCAGTAGCGCGGATACCAGCGATCCGAATGGCAGCATTGGCGCGGTTCGCAGGAGCTGCCAAGGTCAGCGCAGTGCTTCGTTTGCCGAATCAACGCCGCTTGGCCACTCTGGTCGCCTTCGTGTATTGTCTCGAAGCCACGGCACAGGACGACGCATTGGAAGTACTGGAAGCTCTGCTGCGTGACTTGTTCGGCGATGCCATCAAGGCCGACAAGAAAGCACGCCTGCGCACACTGAAAGATTTGGATCAAGCCGCAGCTACGCTGGCTTGTGCCTGCGAGATGATGCTCGACCCCAACTTGCCGGATACCGAGGTGCGCGCCAAGTTGTTTGAGAAGATTCCACGCGACACACTTACCCTGGCACTTCACGGGGTGAACACCCTGATCCGGCCCGCCGACGATGTTTATTACCGGGAGCTGGATGCCAAGTACAGAACGGTGCGCCGTTATCTGCCAACCCTGCTCGAACACATGCACTTTGACGCGAACGTCGCGGGCAGACCGGTAGCCGCCGCCATCGATTGGCTACATGCCAATATCGCAGTGAAAAAGCCGGACTCGGACGCCCCGCTCGAAGTTGTGCGCAAGCCCTGGCAGCGACATGTTCTGCGCGAAGACGGAAGTATTGACTTCCATGCCTATACATTCTGTGTGCTGGACGAATTGCAGACCGCGCTCAAGCGGCGCGACGTATTCGTGCCACAGAGCTGGCGCTTTGCCGATCCCCGCGCCGGCCTGCTCGACGGCGCTGAATGGGAGGCCACTCGGCCGATCATATGCCGGACCTTGGGACTGACGGCAGACCCCACACCGACACTGAATGCCTTGTCCGCTGAGCTGGACCGCACCTATCGTGTCGTGGCAGCCAGACTGCCGGACAATCCAGCAGTACGCTTCGAAACAGTCGGAGATAAGAACGAACTGATACTCAGTCCCTTCGATAAGCTGGACGAGCCCGCTTCATTAATTGAGTTACGCAACAAAGTGGCCAGCATGTTGCCCCGTGTCGATCTGCCGGAATTGATTCTGGAGATTGCCGCGCGGACCGGCTTTACGGATGCCTTCACCCATATCTCGGAGCGCACGGCACGGGCAACCGACCTGCACATCAGCCTCTGCGCGGTGTTGATGGCGGAAGCCTGCAATACAGGGATCGAGCCGCTGATTCGTGGCGATGTGCCGGCGCTTCAGCGCGACCGTCTGTCTTGGGTAGACCAAAACTACATCCGCGACGACACACTGACGGCAGCCAACGCCATGCTGGTAGCGGCGCAAAGCCGTCTTGCGTTGGCCAATCTGTGGGGCGGTGGAGAAGTCGCTTCTGCGGATGGCATGCGCTTCGTGGTTCCGGTGCGAACTGTACATGCCGGGCCCAACCCGAAATACTTCGGCATCGGCCGTGGCGTCACCTGGTACAACCTGATGTCGAATCAGTTTTCAGGACTGAACGACATAACAGTGCCCGGCACGCTACGCGATAGCCTGATCCTGTTGGCCGTGGTTCTGGAACAGCAGACCGAATTGCAACCCACGCAGATCATGACCGACACTGGCGCCTACAGCGACGTGGTGTTCGGTCTGTTCCGCCTGCTCGGCTACCGCTTCTGCCCGCGTCTGGCCGACGTTGGCGGCTCACGGTTCTGGAGGATAGATCAGAAGGCCGATTACGGTTCGCTCAACTCAGCCTCAGCGCATCACATCAGTTTGCAGAAAATTGCACCGCATTGGGACGATATGCTCCGTTTGGCTGGCTCGCTCAAACTCGGCCGGGTGCCAGCCACCGGCATCATGCGTACACTCCAGGTTGGCGACCGGCCTACCCGGCTGGCGCAGGCCATTGCAGAGTTCGGTCGTATCGATAAAACCCTGCACACGCTGACCTATATTGACGACGAAGCCAAGCGCAGAGCCACGTTGACTCAACTCAACCGCGGCGAAAGCCGTCACAGCGTTGCTCGTGCAGTCTTCCATGGCAAACGCGGCGAACTACGCCAGAATTATCGCGAAGGCCAGGAAGACCAACTGGGCGCACTTGGTCTGGTACTCAATATGATTGTGCTTTGGAACACCATCTACATCGAGGCCGCATTGAATCAACTGCGAGCGGATGGATGCCCCGTGAAGGACGAAGATGCCTGCCGTCTATCGCCACTGCAACACGAAAACATCAACATGCTGGGTAGGTATTCATTTTTGATGCCGGATGCCGTGGCCAAAGGAGAATTGCGGCCACTGCGCAATCCAGAGGACGCCAACTCGTGAAAATCCTTAACCCGGTTTTCCGTTCCACTGCGCCTCGAACCCCAAGTTGGGTGCCGCTCTGGGGCATGAGGTCTCGCACCAAAGTGCGCTTGCACCGGAGATGAAGCCAGAACAGAAGCAGGAGCAGGCCGTCACGCCACAACACGAGATCGCGCCGGAGATCGAACAGAGCTATGACATCGGCTTGGGACTTTGAGGGGAGCAAGGAACTGGAATAGAGCACCGGCTTAGAAAGCCGGTGCTCTATCCGGGCAGGCGTTTTCGTAGAGCCACGTTTTGAAAGGCCGGTGCTCTATCGCGAAAGTTCTATTCGGGTTTAACTCGGGGATGGCTTCCTGAGTACAAGCCGTCGGGTAAGTCCGACCACCACTTGCAGAGGCTCGCGAGTGAAAAGCAAACCTCCGGAAGAACGAACCCAATAAAGTAGTCTCGAGTCCACACAGGCGCAACCAGTGTGATACGGAACCATAAGCCAAGCGCAACCAGACCGATAACAGCGGCTAGGCATGTAGCGATCTTTTTCCAGCGTGTAAAGCTGAGCACTGTCACACCTGCCGCAAACAGAGTGAGCAGAACAGACCGTATACCAATGGGGCTAAATGGCGACGCTACCAAGGGGAGAATGAAGAAAGTTGTGAAACCCCGATACATCACGTATGCGACCATCATCATGCTTGAGATGACAAATATCACACTTTTCATTTGTTGTTTCCTCTTATTGTGCAGCTGTACCTGGGTACAAGAATTTGAAATCTCCTATCATCCAGTAGTAGATGTAGTCTGCGCCCGCAATTTTCCCAATCAGACTTTTAGCGCCATTCGCTAGCGCTTGATTACAGGCGGTCAAGCCATTTACCTGCGCCGAAGTTAAGGTTACACTGCCCGGAGATACGTTTGCTGACGCTTTTACACCTATTTGTGCATAGCAGTCATCGTGTACATGGCAATAATGATCTAGTTGGTTTACTTCGACTCCTCCTCCACCCGGACCGCAGTAATGAGTTCCGAAAAATCGTTCATTTGGATCTCCCCAGTTTGCATAAGCTACGCCGAAGTCGAGAAGTTCCGCGATGCTAGCTACGGTGTATTGCAAGATATTTGATGAATCTAGAGATCCGTTATTTGAACCATTATCTATGTTCTGGGGAAGACCTACGTAATAGTCACCATTGGCGTTCTGGTAAATGATATTTCCATCTGGGTCGTGTGCAATTGGGTTATATCCAGGCGGTGGCGGATCATTCGGATTTGGCGGAATGGGGTTATCTACTACCGGAGATGATCCGCCATCTCCGCCACCGCCATCTCCGCCACCGCCATCTCCACCACCGCCATCTCCACCACCGCCATCACCGCCACCGCCATCACCGCCACCGCCATCACCGCCACCACCGCCACCACCGCCATCTCCGCCTTGCTGATCTCCGCAGCTATCGCACTGCATTAGACCTAGTAAGTCCGTATACTTTAAGGGGTTATTTGCGACGTAGGTATAGAGGTTAAGTGTTTGTGGGTTCTTCAAGTTGGCGTAGCGTTCGCCGGAAGGATCGGGAGACATCCAGCGGCCTAACGCAGGATTATAGCTGCGGTATTTGTAGCTATTGAGGCCCGTTTCAGGGTCGTACTGCTCGCCGTTTGTGAACGGAATCGCTTGAGCGGCAGAGGAATGAATGGTTTGCCCAAAGGGAGAAACATCGCTTTGGGCAATGACTTCACCTGACGCAGAGAATTCTGTTCGTGTGGTACCGAGTGGATCGGCAACGTAATAGGTTACCCCAGTTCCGCGTATTGCCGCGATGCGCCTTCCCGCAGCGTACAGGTAGTCCGTCCAGGTGCCATTGGCGGCGCGTTCTGCCAGAAGGTCGTTCCCTAAGCGCACTTCTTCCGTAACGGCCTTGCCAATTCTCTTTTGGAGGCGATCTCCTTCTGCAGAGTAAACATAGCGGATGGCCCCGTTGTCGACCTGAGAAATTCTCCCTTCGGCATCGTACTGGTACTGATGTGAACCGTCGAAGGTCATCTCACCGGCCTGATCGTAGGTGAGGCCGGAATCAGCGCCGATGCGGTTCGAGGCATCGTAGGTCTGTGCGAATGGAAGGTCGTCCTTCAAATCGATATTGCCGAAGGCATCATAGTTGTAACCGTGCTTTAACTCTCGTTTGGGTTCCGCATATCCAGAGACGCGAAGCAGATTGTCGTAGCTATAGGCAAGGGTACTTGCAGGATTGAGCGCGTCCTTGAGGCGGGCGATACTTCCGTCCTTTGTGTAGGAAAAATGCTTGTCGAGAACGAACTGGTCTCCCCACCGTAGAACGCGAAGATTGCGTAGATTTCCCTGGCGATTGAAGATGGTTTCAACTGTCAGGTTGTTTCCCAATTGAGCGCTTTGCAACGCGTTTGATGCGCTGAACTGCGCTTTGGACAGATATACCGTTCCATCCTCATCTGTAATCGAGCTGAGTTTTCCTTTGTCATCTCGGAGCAAAAGAACGACACGCCCGTCTGGATAGTGAATTTCATTCGTATGTCCTGAGGTATCGTACGTGAGCGAAACGTGGTAGTTATTCTTTCCTTGCTGGATCAGATGATCCAATGTTCCTTGGTCATTGTAAAAATAGGTGCGTTTTGCGCGAGGACCGCTAGACGTGTCGAGATAAGACGCGGAAAGCTTTCCCGTCTTGTCGTCATAGACATAAACGACCGATGGATCACCGTTGGAATACTGCTTTCCTACCAGGTTTCCCTTCTGGTCCCATGTGTAACTGGTGATAATACCGCGCGCATCGGTTTTTGTGACGATCTTTCCGTCCTGCCGGTAGGTGTAGGTGGTCACGCCGCTTTCTGGACTTGAGGAAGAGATCAGACGGTTCAGCTTGTCGTAAGTAAAAGTACGAATGCGTGGCGTATCGCCCTTTTGGCCGTGCTGCACAATCTGTGTCAGCGTACCTTGGGCATTCCTTGTATATTCGGTCTCGATGGTCAGATTGCCGTCTTGGTCTGGCTCGAGGATCTTGGTAAGCCGTCCTTGCGCGTCGTAGGTTCGTTCAACTTTCGAGGAACCTGCGTGAAACTGCCGAGCACTTCCCACTGCTTTCATGTGTGCCCATGTGGATGATGAAGCCCGCGTATGAATGCTGCTCTGTAAAGTAACTGTTGTGCCGGATGAGCTTTGCCCTTGCGCTACAGCACAGAGAAAAGCAAATAAAAAAAAGAAAATCCAGACAGATACAGCTTTACCGCAAAAAAAACTTTGTCTTAGTCATGAAAGAGTCTCCTTGTGCGTCGGTTAAACCGGCGAGGTGCGGTGGTCCCTGTTCAGTTCGTCGTCGAGGCGGTGGGAATGCGCAGGAGTAAAACAAGAATATTTCTTGTCTGGGAAGTATCTCCGGTGACTTGGTGCTTGTCAATAGTTAATGGCATAAGGACGTCCAGGTAACCATGCAAGTTTACTATTTATGCAATAAGTCAACGCCGTGCAAGGACGAATGGACAAGGAGCGATCCGGGATAGATCAGGTATGGGCATTTCAAGTACAAGATCGCGTGTTTTGTTGGGTGTACAAATCCAACGTTTAGGCTCTGTGCGTGTTCCTTGATCTCTTTCCCTTGTTTTATTCATGCTGGCTTTGGGTCACAAATGGTAAGTTTTGACCCACGACCGCCGCGCCGTGTTTTCAAGGGCTTGCATGGGTCAAATATCAAGGCCATAATTAAACCATGAAATACGGCTATGCCCGCGTATCGACTGACGACCAGAGTACAGCCTTGCAGCTCGCGGCCTTGAAGCGGGCCGGATGCAAGACGTTTTTCAAGGACCAGGGCCTGTCAGGAGCCACGACCAAGCGCCCTGCCCTGCTCCGTTGCCTCAAGTCATTGCAGGACGGCGACACGCTCATCGTCTGGAAACTTGACCGCCTGGGCCGCAGCTTGCGCGACCTGATTGCCATGCTCGACGACCTCAAGGAGCGCGGCGTCAAATTCCGTTCCCTCACCGAGCAGATCGACACCGAGACGCCGACAGGCCGGGCCATGTGGCAGATGATTGGCGTACTGGCCGAGCTGGAGCGCAGCCTCATCAGTGAACGGACCCGCGCCGGGGTGAAGGCCGCGCAGCGCCGGGGGCGTGAAATTCGGACGTAAGCCGAAATTGACCCCGCAGCAGATCGCCCACGCCCGCAAGCTGATAGACCAGGGCGAGGACCGGCAGAAGGTTGCCGACCTCTTCAAAGTCGGGCGGAAGACCTTATACCGGGCGCTTGCGGCGTGAGACGGCCTTGGGCTTGCGGATGCCCTCGTCTTCTTCGTTGGCATTCTGGTTGTACAACTCATTGAGCTTGCCTTGGAGTAGTTTCTTGTCCGGTGGGGTTTGAGGCGCAGTGGAACGGAGAACCGGGTTAAGCAAGCTCAGAACCCAGACAGCGTAGCTGTATGCGTTTCGACGCCAAACTCTCCGACAATCTCATTTCGGCGGCTTTGAAGGCGCGATTTGAAGCAGCTCACTGATCGGAGAGACCACTCCCCAATAAGAAAATGAATTTTCTTGAGCTTTATATCTGTTAGATATATCTTGAAGATGTATGAAGCACAATAGAACCGCCTATGTCATCCTCGGCATGCTCTCTATCGAACCCAACAAATCTGGTTACGATCTTCACAAGGCAATTGAAGAGAACTTCGGCAGTTTTTGGGGTGAGAGCTACGGGCAAATCTATCCGACCCTGAAGCAGTTGGCAGCAGAAGGCTTGATTCTGCCCAGCAAGTCGACCTCTGGCCCGGGCAAGCAACGGCAGGAGTATACGCTGACCGATACTGGGCGTCTCTGTCTCCGCGAGTGGCTGTCTCAGCCCTTTCAGAACGATCCACCGCGTAATGAATTCATGCTCAAGTTGTTTTTTGGCCGTGAGGCGACGCCAGGCGTGGCACTCGAGCACGTGCGTGAATTGCAACGCAGGAACCAACAGTCGATGGCCATGTTTGAAGACATTGAGAAAGCCGCCAATCAGCAGCAATCGCAAAACCCTCACCTGCCCTACTGGATGCTGACCCTGAACCTTGGCATGGCCATGACCCGCGCCGCGCTCGAATGGGGCGAGTCGGCGATTGCCCAACTCACTGCGATGGAAGCCGTCGGAATTACGCCCGCTCAGCAAACAGAAACGATCACGAAGAGTCCTGATCAACTCGTGAAAATTGCACCCCGGACGCACAAGCCTCACGCACTTTACTAAAGGAGAACCGCAAGATGCCTTCCACCATTCGTTCTGACCGCTCCTCTCAGATTGTTGCCTGGGCCGTCGTCAGCCTCTTCATTGCCGGCAATTTTCTCTCCGTGGTGGGCGCGTGGACCGGCCCGATCACGGGCGTCTGGTTTGTCGGTACGCAGAAGCCGCGCCGGGGTTTTCTCTGGCTGCTCGCAATCACCTTCTTTCCTGGTCTCGTCGTCAACTGGCGCAAATTTCCACTCAACGCTCCGGAGCAAGCAATGGGCTACTTGGTATTGGCCTTGCTAACGGCCGTGCTGGCCATTTTACCCCTGACCTTTCACCGGCTGGTCAGTCCCCGTCTGGCGGGATTTTTCTCCACGCTGCCGTTTCCGCTGGCGACGGTTGCCATCCCCGCGCTTGTTGTCGCACTGCACGCTGGCGTGGTTCCACAGGCCGGACCGAAGACGGTTCTTATAGCTTGGTTTGCAGCCACGCTAGTATGGATGTGGAACCGCGAATCGCGCGCCACGACCGCCTTCCTCGGCGCAGGCTTCGTTCTTGCCATGGCCCTCGAACTGATCGGTCGCTTCACCGGCGTCGCGCTGCCCATGGCCTTCCGAAACAGTACAATCGCCGGTTACGCCTGCTTCGGAGGCGCGTTGTTCCTAGCCGTTTGGGCGCTCTTTCATCCCCTCCCCGAACGCAGTTGGGCTGATCGGCGCGAGGCTGTTGCTCGACTGCAAAGCCCCTTTACCGGAGAGACATTGCAAGTGGCCGGCGAACCGGGGGATGAGGCGTTGGTCAGTAATGCAGGCGAAAGCTTCCCGGTACTGAGCGGCATTCCGAGATTTCTCAAGCCACAAGATCTTACCGGCGACAACGGCAAATACAACCACCTATACGAACTCATCGGCGGATTCTACAACGACATTCAGCGCGTATATAGTCCGCTCAAAGGATTCGACCTGGAGGATTATTTTCTCAGTTACATGCGTCTGCTGGAGGTCAAGCCCGGCGATTCGGTGCTGGAGACTTCGGTGGGCACCGGACTCAACTTCAAATATCTGCCCCACGGGGTCAAACTCTCCGGCCTCGATCTGTCGCCCGAGATGCTGGCAAACTGCCAAGTCAATCTGCGCCGCTGGGGGATGGATGCTGATCTTTTCCTCGGCAATGCTGAGACGCTTCCCTTTGTAGATGCCAGCTTCGATGTGGTGTTTCATGTTGGCGGCATTAACTTCTTCAACGACCGCGCCCAAGCCATCCGAGAGATGATTCGCGTCGCCAAGCCAGGAAGTCTCCTGCTCATCGCCGATGAATCCGAAAAGCATGTAAAGGAAGTTTATGAAAAAGGGCTCGGTAGCTTTTACAAGAACCGCAAGGAACCGGTCAGCGCTCCCATTAGTCTTGTGCCGCCCGAGATGCAAGAAGTGCACCTCGAATCGCTGAAGAACGGCATGTTCTACGCGCTGACCTTTCGAAAACCCAGAGAGGGCGATTCGGGAGATGCTGCGTTGGAAGTGGATAAGGTCGACTGTTCGTGTGGGGTGTGATCGTTGTGCAGAAATTTTCCGCTGTTATTCAGAGAACAGCTTCCCAAGCCTGCCAGAGGCCAAGAAGGATAGCCAAATTGCCGATGGCCAAATAGATATGGCTTTCGTGCTTCTTGGCCTCATGGTTTAGAGTTGGTCAATTGATGTATACCCAACTTGGCCAAGCTCCTATGAGAATCGCTCGCCTCTACCTGCGCGTCAGCACCGACGAGCAGGATCTCACTCGTCAATCAGACATCGTGGAAAGCACCCGTGCGGCTGGTTACTATGTCGCCGGAGTCTACCGCGAGAAGGCCTCGGGTGCTCGCGCCGACCGACCAGAACTGCTGCGCATGATCGCCGACCTGCAACCCGGCGAGGTGGTCGTCGCCGAGAAGATCGACCGGATAAGCCGACTGCCTCTGGCCGAGGCCGAACAGCTCGTGAGCAGGATCAGGGGCACAGGAGCGAAGCTGGCGGTGCCGGGGTTGGTCGATCTCTCCGACATTGCGGCCGATGCCGATGGTGTCGCAAAAATCGTTCTGGAGACTGTTCAGGATCTGCTTTTGAAGCTGGCCTTGCAAATGGCCCGCGAAGACTATGAGATCCGCCGCGAACGGCAACGTCAGGGCGTCCAGCTTGCCAAAGCGGCAGGCAAATACGCCGGTCGCGTGCCAGATACTGCGGCCCACCAACGCATTGTTGCGCTTCGCAGCAGGGGCCAAACCATCAAGCGAACAGTCGAGTTGACTGGGTGCAGCGCCAGTCAGGTCAAACGCATATGGGCGATGCATCTGGCGAACTCCAAAGTTGTTGGTGGTGCGTAGGGAGTGATGTCCTCTTGTTGAATCTAAGAGTTCCCGACAAGGAAGGAAAGAACGATGCCCGTCGGTTTCCTCTCAGCAGAACAGCGCGAGAACTACGGTCGTTATACCGGAGTGCCGTCGTCTCAAGACCTCGCCCGCTACTTCCATCTGGACGATGCCGACCATGCTCGGATCGCAAAAAAGCGCGGTGACCACAATCGGCTCGGTTTCGCCGTACAACTAAGCACGGTGCGTTACCTCGGCATCTTCCTGGACGATCCGATGACAGTGCCGGGCGCAGTACTGCACACGCTGGTCAAGCAATTACACCTCGATCCTATGAATGGCACATCAGCCTACAGCACAGGTGAGCAACGCTGGCTACATGCGGCGGAGATTCGAGAGTCTTACGGATACGTTGAGATTACCGAGCAGCGTGCGGCATTTCGCCTTACCCGCTGGCTCTATGCACTCTGCTGGACTGGTACCGACCGGCCAAGCGTGCTATTCGAGCGAGCAATCACCTGGTTGGTGATGCATAAGGTGCTGCTGCCCGGTTGTAGCACCTTGGAACGCTACATAGCGCGATTGCGAAGCCGGGTAGAGGAAAGACTGTGGCGCTCGCTTGCCAGCGGCGTTGGCTTTGAACAACAGAAGAGGCTGGAGAATCTGCTGGTCGTGCCTGCAGGTACTCGCAGTTCACAACTTGATCGCCTGCGCGCTGGCCCTTTGACGGTCAGTGGTCCATCGCTGGTCAAGGCTCTCCTGCGACTGCGTGCGGTGCGTGACTTGGGCATCGTGCTGCCGTCAGTAGCGCGGATACCAGCGATCCGAATGGCAGCATTGGCGCGGTTCGCAGGAGCTGCCAAGGTCAGCGCAGTGCTTCGTTTGCCGAATCAACGCCGCTTGGCCACTCTGGTCGCCTTCGTGTATTGTCTCGAAGCCACGGCACAGGACGACGCATTGGAAGTACTGGAAGCTCTGCTGCGTGACTTGTTCGGCGATGCCATCAAGGCCGACAAGAAAGCACGCCTGCGCACACTGAAAGATTTGGATCAAGCCGCAGCTACGCTGGCTTGTGCCTGCGAGATGATGCTCGACCCCAACTTGCCGGATACCGAGGTGCGCGCCAAGTTGTTTGAGAAGATTCCACGCGACACACTTACCCTGGCACTTCACGGGGTGAACACCCTGATCCGGCCCGCCGACGATGTTTATTACCGGGAGCTGGATGCCAAGTACAGAACGGTGCGCCGTTATCTGCCAACCCTGCTCGAACACATGCACTTTGACGCGAACGTCGCGGGCAGACCGGTAGCCGCCGCCATCGATTGGCTACATGCCAATATCGCAGTGAAAAAGCCGGACTCGGACGCCCCGCTCGAAGTTGTGCGCAAGCCCTGGCAGCGACATGTTCTGCGCGAAGACGGAAGTATTGACTTCCATGCCTATACATTCTGTGTGCTGGACGAATTGCAGACCGCGCTCAAGCGGCGCGACGTATTCGTGCCACAGAGCTGGCGCTTTGCCGATCCCCGCGCCGGCCTGCTCGACGGCGCTGAATGGGAGGCCACTCGGCCGATCATATGCCGGACCTTGGGACTGACGGCAGACCCCACACCGACACTGAATGCCTTGTCCGCTGAGCTGGACCGCACCTATCGTGTCGTGGCAGCCAGACTGCCGGACAATCCAGCAGTACGCTTCGAAACAGTCGGAGATAAGAACGAACTGATACTCAGTCCCTTCGATAAGCTGGACGAGCCCGCTTCATTAATTGAGTTACGCAACAAAGTGGCCAGCATGTTGCCCCGTGTCGATCTGCCGGAATTGATTCTGGAGATTGCCGCGCGGACCGGCTTTACGGATGCCTTCACCCATATCTCGGAGCGCACGGCACGGGCAACCGACCTGCACATCAGCCTCTGCGCGGTGTTGATGGCGGAAGCCTGCAATACAGGGATCGAGCCGCTGATTCGTGGCGATGTGCCGGCGCTTCAGCGCGACCGTCTGTCTTGGGTAGACCAAAACTACATCCGCGACGACACACTGACGGCAGCCAACGCCATGCTGGTAGCGGCGCAAAGCCGTCTTGCGTTGGCCAATCTGTGGGGCGGTGGAGAAGTCGCTTCTGCGGATGGCATGCGCTTCGTGGTTCCGGTGCGAACTGTACATGCCGGGCCCAACCCGAAATACTTCGGCATCGGCCGTGGCGTCACCTGGTACAACCTGATGTCGAATCAGTTTTCAGGACTGAACGACATAACAGTGCCCGGCACGCTACGCGATAGCCTGATCCTGTTGGCCGTGGTTCTGGAACAGCAGACCGAATTGCAACCCACGCAGATCATGACCGACACTGGCGCCTACAGCGACGTGGTGTTCGGTCTGTTCCGCCTGCTCGGCTACCGCTTCTGCCCGCGTCTGGCCGACGTTGGCGGCTCACGGTTCTGGAGGATAGATCAGAAGGCCGATTACGGTTCGCTCAACTCAGCCTCAGCGCATCACATCAGTTTGCAGAAAATTGCACCGCATTGGGACGATATGCTCCGTTTGGCTGGCTCGCTCAAACTCGGCCGGGTGCCAGCCACCGGCATCATGCGTACACTCCAGGTTGGCGACCGGCCTACCCGGCTGGCGCAGGCCATTGCAGAGTTCGGTCGTATCGATAAAACCCTGCACACGCTGACCTATATTGACGACGAAGCCAAGCGCAGAGCCACGTTGACTCAACTCAACCGCGGCGAAAGCCGTCACAGCGTTGCTCGTGCAGTCTTCCATGGCAAACGCGGCGAACTACGCCAGAATTATCGCGAAGGCCAGGAAGACCAACTGGGCGCACTTGGTCTGGTACTCAATATGATTGTGCTTTGGAACACCATCTACATCGAGGCCGCATTGAATCAACTGCGAGCGGATGGATGCCCCGTGAAGGACGAAGATGCCTGCCGTCTATCGCCACTGCAACACGAAAACATCAACATGCTGGGTAGGTATTCATTTTTGATGCCGGATGCCGTGGCCAAAGGAGAATTGCGGCCACTGCGCAATCCAGAGGACGCCAACTCGTGAAAATCCTTAACCCGGTTTTCCGTTCCACTGCGCCTCGAACCCCAAGTTGGGTGCCGCTCTGGGGCATGAGGTCTCGCACCAAAGTGCGCTTGCACCGGAGATGAAGCCAGAACAGAAGCAGGAGCAGGCCGTCACGCCACAACACGAGATCGCGCCGGAGATCGAACAGAGCTATGACATCGGCTTGGGACTTTGAGGGGAGCAAGGAACTGGAATAGAGCACCGGCTTAGAAAGCCGGTGCTCTATCCGGGCAGGCGTTTTCGTAGAGCCACGTTTTGAAAGGCCGGTGCTCTATCGCGAAAGTTCTATTCGGGTTTAACTCGGGGATGGCTTCCTGAGTACAAGCCGTCGGGTAAGTCCGACCACCACTTGCAGAGGCTCGCGAGTGAAAAGCAAACCTCCGGAAGAACGAACCCAATAAAGTAGTCTCGAGTCCACACAGGCGCAACCAGTGTGATACGGAACCATAAGCCAAGCGCAACCAGACCGATAACAGCGGCTAGGCATGTAGCGATCTTTTTCCAGCGTGTAAAGCTGAGCACTGTCACACCTGCCGCAAACAGAGTGAGCAGAACAGACCGTATACCAATGGGGCTAAATGGCGACGCTACCAAGGGGAGAATGAAGAAAGTTGTGAAACCCCGATACATCACGTATGCGACCATCATCATGCTTGAGATGACAAATATCACACTTTTCATTTGTTGTTTCCTCTTATTGTGCAGCTGTACCTGGGTACAAGAATTTGAAATCTCCTATCATCCAGTAGTAGATGTAGTCTGCGCCCGCAATTTTCCCAATCAGACTTTTAGCGCCATTCGCTAGCGCTTGATTACAGGCGGTCAAGCCATTTACCTGCGCCGAAGTTAAGGTTACACTGCCCGGAGATACGTTTGCTGACGCTTTTACACCTATTTGTGCATAGCAGTCATCGTGTACATGGCAATAATGATCTAGTTGGTTTACTTCGACTCCTCCTCCACCCGGACCGCAGTAATGAGTTCCGAAAAATCGTTCATTTGGATCTCCCCAGTTTGCATAAGCTACGCCGAAGTCGAGAAGTTCCGCGATGCTAGCTACGGTGTATTGCAAGATATTTGATGAATCTAGAGATCCGTTATTTGAACCATTATCTATGTTCTGGGGAAGACCTACGTAATAGTCACCATTGGCGTTCTGGTAAATGATATTTCCATCTGGGTCGTGTGCAATTGGGTTATATCCAGGCGGTGGCGGATCATTCGGATTTGGCGGAATGGGGTTATCTACTACCGGAGATGATCCGCCATCTCCGCCACCGCCATCTCCGCCACCGCCATCTCCACCACCGCCATCTCCACCACCGCCATCACCGCCACCGCCATCACCGCCACCGCCATCACCGCCACCACCGCCACCACCGCCATCTCCGCCTTGCTGATCTCCGCAGCTATCGCACTGCATTAGACCTAGTAAGTCCGTATACTTTAAGGGGTTATTTGCGACGTAGGTATAGAGGTTAAGTGTTTGTGGGTTCTTCAAGTTGGCGTAGCGTTCGCCGGAAGGATCGGGAGACATCCAGCGGCCTAACGCAGGATTATAGCTGCGGTATTTGTAGCTATTGAGGCCCGTTTCAGGGTCGTACTGCTCGCCGTTTGTGAACGGAATCGCTTGAGCGGCAGAGGAATGAATGGTTTGCCCAAAGGGAGAAACATCGCTTTGGGCAATGACTTCACCTGACGCAGAGAATTCTGTTCGTGTGGTACCGAGTGGATCGGCAACGTAATAGGTTACCCCAGTTCCGCGTATTGCCGCGATGCGCCTTCCCGCAGCGTACAGGTAGTCCGTCCAGGTGCCATTGGCGGCGCGTTCTGCCAGAAGGTCGTTCCCTAAGCGCACTTCTTCCGTAACGGCCTTGCCAATTCTCTTTTGGAGGCGATCTCCTTCTGCAGAGTAAACATAGCGGATGGCCCCGTTGTCGACCTGAGAAATTCTCCCTTCGGCATCGTACTGGTACTGATGTGAACCGTCGAAGGTCATCTCACCGGCCTGATCGTAGGTGAGGCCGGAATCAGCGCCGATGCGGTTCGAGGCATCGTAGGTCTGTGCGAATGGAAGGTCGTCCTTCAAATCGATATTGCCGAAGGCATCATAGTTGTAACCGTGCTTTAACTCTCGTTTGGGTTCCGCATATCCAGAGACGCGAAGCAGATTGTCGTAGCTATAGGCAAGGGTACTTGCAGGATTGAGCGCGTCCTTGAGGCGGGCGATACTTCCGTCCTTTGTGTAGGAAAAATGCTTGTCGAGAACGAACTGGTCTCCCCACCGTAGAACGCGAAGATTGCGTAGATTTCCCTGGCGATTGAAGATGGTTTCAACTGTCAGGTTGTTTCCCAATTGAGCGCTTTGCAACGCGTTTGATGCGCTGAACTGCGCTTTGGACAGATATACCGTTCCATCCTCATCTGTAATCGAGCTGAGTTTTCCTTTGTCATCTCGGAGCAAAAGAACGACACGCCCGTCTGGATAGTGAATTTCATTCGTATGTCCTGAGGTATCGTACGTGAGCGAAACGTGGTAGTTATTCTTTCCTTGCTGGATCAGATGATCCAATGTTCCTTGGTCATTGTAAAAATAGGTGCGTTTTGCGCGAGGACCGCTAGACGTGTCGAGATAAGACGCGGAAAGCTTTCCCGTCTTGTCGTCATAGACATAAACGACCGATGGATCACCGTTGGAATACTGCTTTCCTACCAGGTTTCCCTTCTGGTCCCATGTGTAACTGGTGATAATACCGCGCGCATCGGTTTTTGTGACGATCTTTCCGTCCTGCCGGTAGGTGTAGGTGGTCACGCCGCTTTCTGGACTTGAGGAAGAGATCAGACGGTTCAGCTTGTCGTAAGTAAAAGTACGAATGCGTGGCGTATCGCCCTTTTGGCCGTGCTGCACAATCTGTGTCAGCGTACCTTGGGCATTCCTTGTATATTCGGTCTCGATGGTCAGATTGCCGTCTTGGTCTGGCTCGAGGATCTTGGTAAGCCGTCCTTGCGCGTCGTAGGTTCGTTCAACTTTCGAGGAACCTGCGTGAAACTGCCGAGCACTTCCCACTGCTTTCATGTGTGCCCATGTGGATGATGAAGCCCGCGTATGAATGCTGCTCTGTAAAGTAACTGTTGTGCCGGATGAGCTTTGCCCTTGCGCTACAGCACAGAGAAAAGCAAATAAAAAAAAGAAAATCCAGACAGATACAGCTTTACCGCAAAAAAAACTTTGTCTTAGTCATGAAAGAGTCTCCTTGTGCGTCGGTTAAACCGGCGAGGTGCGGTGGTCCCTGTTCAGTTCGTCGTCGAGGCGGTGGGAATGCGCAGGAGTAAAACAAGAATATTTCTTGTCTGGGAAGTATCTCCGGTGACTTGGTGCTTGTCAATAGTTAATGGCATAAGGACGTCCAGGTAACCATGCAAGTTTACTATTTATGCAATAAGTCAACGCCGTGCAAGGACGAATGGACAAGGAGCGATCCGGGATAGATCAGGTATGGGCATTTCAAGTACAAGATCGCGTGTTTTGTTGGGTGTACAAATCCAACGTTTAGGCTCTGTGCGTGTTCCTTGATCTCTTTCCCTTGTTTTATTCATGCTGGCTTTGGGTCACAAATGGTAAGTTTTGACCCACGACCGCCGCGCCGTGTTTTCAAGGGCTTGCATGGGTCAAATATCAAGGCCATAATTAAACCATGAAATACGGCTATGCCCGCGTATCGACTGACGACCAGAGTACAGCCTTGCAGCTCGCGGCCTTGAAGCGGGCCGGATGCAAGACGTTTTTCAAGGACCAGGGCCTGTCAGGAGCCACGACCAAGCGCCCTGCCCTGCTCCGTTGCCTCAAGTCATTGCAGGACGGCGACACGCTCATCGTCTGGAAACTTGACCGCCTGGGCCGCAGCTTGCGCGACCTGATTGCCATGCTCGACGACCTCAAGGAGCGCGGCGTCAAATTCCGTTCCCTCACCGAGCAGATCGACACCGAGACGCCGACAGGCCGGGCCATGTGGCAGATGATTGGCGTACTGGCCGAGCTGGAGCGCAGCCTCATCAGTGAACGGACCCGCGCCGGGGTGAAGGCCGCGCAGCGCCGGGGCGTGAAATTCGGACGTAAGCCGAAATTGACCCCGCAGCAGATCGCCCACGCCCGCAAGCTGATAGACCAGGGCGAGGACCGGCAGAAGGTTGCCGACCTCTTCAAAGTCGGGCGGAAGACCTTATACCGGGCGCTTGCGGCGTGAGACGGCCTTGGGCTTGCGGATGCCCTCGTCTTCTTCGTTGGCATTCTGGTTGTACAACTCATTGAGCTTGCCTTGGAGTAGTTTCTTGTCCGGAAGCATTGTCTGATATTCGGCGATCAGCGCCGGAGACAGCGTACGGTTCAGGGCATATTCCACGACCTTATCCTCTTTGCTGGCGCACAGCAGTACGCCGATGGAGGGCTGTTCATGCGCCTTGCGCACGTCGCGGTCGAGAGCCTCCAGGTAGAAGCTCAACTTGCCGAGATATTCCGGTTCAAACCGAGTCACCTTGAGTTCCATAGCGACCAGGCAGTTAAGGCCGCGATGAAAGAAGAGCAGGTCCAGCGCGAAGTCTCGCGTACCCACTTGCAACGGATACTCGGAACCGACAAAGCAGAAGTCTCGGCCAAGCTCCAGCATGAAATCTTTCATGTGGTCGAGCAATCCACGGTGGAGGTCGTTTTCGGTATGCTCCTGCGGCAAGCCGAGAAATTCGACGGAGTAGGCGTCCTTGAAAATGCTCGCCGCCTCTGGGTGTATTTCTGTCACCGACGGTGAGACTTTTACCGGGGAGAGCACGGTGTGCTCAAAGAGAGCAAGGTTGAACTGCCGCTCCAACTGGCGGCTTGACAACCGCTCCCGTATCGCCATCCGCAGATAAAATTCGCGTTCCTCGGGTCGTTTGCTCTGGCCGAGGATGATGAGGTTGTGCGTCCATGACAATTGTCGTGGCAGTGCCGCGACAATTGCATCGCTGTGGTATGTTTCATATAACTGCTTCATTATGAACAAGTTGGATCGCGTAAAACCGCGTTGCCCCGGCTGCGTCTTGGCAATGTATTGAGCCAGTTGTGGCACCACGCCTTCGCCCCACTCGGCGGTTTCGATCTTGCGACTGATGTACTCGCCTACCTGCCAGTAGAGATCTATCAACGTGGTATTGACGGCCTGAAATGCCCGTTGCCGAGCGGCTGTAATGAGGCCAATTAAACCTTTTCGTGGGGTTGAAAAAAAATAGCCTCTTTGAGTTTTGCTGGATGACGCTGATAGCTTCTATCTATGGATCCGGCTCAACTTGCTCCTGTTCTGACTCCGCATGGTCACCTCTCTCTGGCAGAGGAAGAAGGCGCGACTCCATTGGACGCGCAGCTTGTGCAACGGCTGCGGGAGTCATTCACGCGCGGCACCGGCCATGGACTGCTGCAACTTGGTGCCGGTGAGGTGGGAACGGCGCTGCCCGCCGTCTTTTCCTATTGGCGGGAGTTTGCCGCCCGCTACGTGACCACGCTTTGCGCACACCGCGATGCGCACTCCGACACTGCGGCGGACCCTCACCACATGTCGCCGGTTGCGCCGCCAGCGGATGCCGAGTTGGAGGGTTTGGCCATGGTCGCGCCGTTGATGACCGGGGCCGAGTATCTGACTGCGGATGTTTTACGCGCGCTGTGGTTGGAGACAGACAAGGCCTTGCAGGCGGAGTTCACGGAAGCCAGCAGCGGAGTGCCAGAGTTCGGCATTCAGGCATTTCTGCGGCAGCGCAATCCGGCCTGGAATCTGGTCGGCCGGGTCTGCTTTCATCTGGCGGAAAACCGCGGCGATGATGAATCACCTTTTGCCTTTCTGGCCACCTACACCGCACGGCTCTCGGCCCACTCCAAAGCGCAGCATCTTCCGCTGGGGCAGGCCCTGCGTGAGTATGAGGGCTCGGCCGATCGTTTGCTCTCCCTGCTGCTTCCCGTGCAAAGGGCTGCGGAAAGCTGCGCATGGCTGAAGGAGATGGTCGATACAGGCGACATTTTTCATCCCTTGCGCTGGACGCCGGCCGATGCTGCGCAATTTTTGCGCGACTGCCCGCAGCTAGAGCAGGCGGGCATCGTGATTCGCATGCCGGCCACGTGGTCCGCTCATCGTCCGTCGCGCGCCAAGGTTTCCGCCAAGGTGGGCAGCTCGGTGCCTTCGCTGCTGGGGCAGGATGCGTTGCTCGATTTCCGAATGGAAGTAACGCTCGACGGTGAAACGCTGACGGCAGCTGAGATTCGCAAACTGCTGGCCGGAACCGAGGCGCTGGCGCTTGTACGCGGGCGTTGGGTTGAGGTGGATCGCGAACAGCTTAGCCGCGTGATGGACCGCTTCAGTGCGGCGGAACGCGCGGCCGCCCGCGACGGCCTCAACTTTGGCGAAGCCATGCGCCTGCTGGCCGGAGCGCAGATTGAGCCCGGCGACGTTGCCGCCGAGGTGGAAGCCGATTGGGCGCAGGTGACGGCCGGCGACTGGCTGGCTGAAACCCTGAAGGCGCTGCGCCGGCCGGAGGCTCTGGAGGCGATTGACCCCGGCACCGCACTGCAGGGAACGTTGCGACCTTATCAGCAAGTGGGCGTGCGCTGGCTTTATCTGCTGGCCAAGCTGGGGCTGGGCGCTTGCCTGGCCGACGATATGGGATTGGGCAAAACCATTCAGGTGCTTTCGCTGCTGTTGGTGCTCCAGCAGCAATCCAGCGGCAGGCCCAGCCTGTTGGTGGTTCCGGCTTCGCTGCTGGCCAACTGGGCCTCGGAGTTGGAGCGCTTTGCGCCCAGCCTGAAGGTGAAGATTGCGCACACCTCGGCGGCTTCCAGCGAAGAGCTGAAAAATATGCAGGCAGAAGCCCTGACCGGCGTGGATGTGGTGATTACAAGTTATGGCTCACTGCTGCGCCTGCCCTGGCTTACCGAAACCAACTGGCGTCTGGCGGTGCTCGACGAAGCGCAGACCATCAAGAATCCCAACTCCAAGCAGACCCGCGCCGCTAAAAAGCTGAAAGCAGGCTCGCGTTTTGCGCTGACCGGCACGCCGGTGGAAAACCGCCTGGGCGACCTATGGTCCATCTTCGACTTCATTAATCCCGGCCTGCTCGGTTCGCCCAAGGAGTTTAGCAAGTACACCAAGCGCCTGGCCGAGCGCAAACACAATCCCTATGGGCCGCTGCGCGAGTTGGTGCGGCCGTATATTCTGCGCAGGCTGAAGACCGATAGAGCCGTCATCGCCGACCTGCCGGACAAGACCGAAGTGAAGGCCTTCTGCCAGCTCAGTCGCAAACAGGCGGCGCTCTATGAGCAGACGGTTACAGCCCTGGCGGAGCAGCTGAACTCCGCCGAAGGAATGCAGCGCAAGGGCTTGGTGCTGTCATTCCTGATGCGCTTCAAGCAGATCTGCAATCACCCCTCGCAATGGCTGGGCGATGATGCCTGGAGCGAGGCCGACAGTGGCAAATGGGCGCGGCTGCGCGACATTGCCGAAGTGATTGCGGCTCGCCAGGAAAAGGTGCTGGTCTTTACCCAGTTCCGCGAAATGACGGCCCCGCTCGCATCTTTTCTGGGCTCCATCTTTGGGCGGCCGGGGTTGGTGCTGCATGGCGAAACACCGGTGAAAAACCGCAAGGAACTCGTGCGGCGCTTTCAGGAAGACGAAACCGTGGGCTTTTTTGTGCTTTCGTTGAAAGCCGGCGGAACCGGACTGAATCTGACCTCGGCCTCGCATGTGATTCACTTCGATCGTTGGTGGAATCCGGCGGTGGAGAATCAGGCCACCGACCGCGCCTTCCGCATCGGCCAGAAGAAGAATGTGCTGGTACACAAGTTCGTCTGCAAGGGTACAGTGGAAGAAAAGATCGATCAGATGATCGAGTCCAAGCGGCAGGTTGCTGAGGATATGTTGGAAGGCGACTCCGGCCTGCTGCTGACCGAAATGAAGGACGACGAGTTGCTCAGAATGGTGGCGCTGGACCTCAGTGCGGCGCTCAAGGAGACATAAGAAATGTACGGTGGATTCAGTTGGGCGCCCTATGTGTCGGTGGCGGAGCGTCGGCTCAACGCACTGCGCAAGCAGGAAAGCCTGCGCCAAAAAGGCCAGCAGGTTTCTCCGGTGAACATCGAGGGCCGCGCCATAGCAAAAACCTTTTGGGGCAAGGCATGGTGCGACAATCTTGAATCCTACAGCGATTATGAAAACCGCCTGCCCCGCGGACGAACCTATGTGCGCAACGGCTCGGTGCTTGATCTTCAGATTGCTCCGGGGCAGATCAAGGCGCTTGTCAGTGGATCGATCATTTACAAGGTTGAAGTCAAAGTCCATCCGGTTGCGCAGCCGCGCTGGCAGTCGATCTGCACGGACTGCGCGGGTTCCATCGATTCGCTGGTTGAGCTGCTGCAAGGGAAGCTCTCCAAGGGCGTGATGGAGCGCATCTGCCAGCAGCAGAGCGGACTGTTTCCGTCTCCCAAAGAGATCGAACTCGCCTGCAATTGCCCGGACTGGGCGGAGATGTGCAAACACATTGCGGCGGTTCTCTACGGCGTCGGCGCTCGTCTGGATCAGCAGCCGGAACTGCTCTTCCGTCTGCGTGAAGTGGACGAGAAGGAACTGCTGGCCAGCGCGGGCAAATCGCTTTCCAGCGCGAAGAAAACACCGTCATCCGCTAAGATTCTCGATGGAGAAGACCTCTCCAAACTCTTCGGGCTGGACATGGCTGAACCTGACTCCGCGCTGCCGACCAAAACAGTTCGCGCCAAGACCGTTCGTACCAAAACTGTTCGCGTCAAAACTGTTCGCACCAAGGACGCTCAGGTGCAAGCTGTGCCCGCGAAAAAATCGAAGCCTGCCAACGCAAAAACCAAGCCGCGGCAAAAGGCCGCAAAAGCCGTGGGGAAGAAAGTGTCTGCCGCGTCAGCGAAGGGCACGGCGAAAAAGAAATCAGTTGCGGCGCCTGCAAAATCCCAGTCGGCCAAAACGGCTGCGCCCAGGAAGGCTGCCGGAAACTCCACGGCAAAACGCGCAACCTCTACCAGGAAGAGCTCCGTTGCCACAAAGAAGAAAAAGATCGCGGTCGTGGCAGAAAAAGCCAAGCCAACAAGGAAGACCCAAACGGTACGCTTTTGAACCATCGAAGTGCCGTGGGCCCACAAGGTTACAGCGGGTTCAGATTGAATCTGGAACTTTTTGTGGTCAAACATACCACTAAACTGCCCTATATATTAGGTTAATTGATAGTTGAAATCAATTTTACCTTGTATATTAGGTTTTATGTTGTCGCTATTCTCGATAGGCGAGCAGATCGCCGTCCAGCGCAAGTTGCTTGGCCTCAGCCAGGCCGCGCTTGCGAAACAGGCAAAAATTGGGCATTCCACCCTTGACGCGCTGGAGAATGGTCGCATCGGAGAGCTTGGCTTCTCCAAAATTGCCAGACTCCTGTCGGTTCTCGGACTGGAACTGAAGATTCAGGAAGCAGCGGGACGTCGCCCCACGCTGGAGGAACTCATGGAAGAGGGTCGTGATGATCAAGATCTGGACCGACAGCGCTGAGGCTGGCTTGCTCGACCGTTCCGGCGAGCGTGGTAGCACCTTCCTGTACCTGCCCGAAACCATCGGCACGCGAGCAGTTTCAGTCACGATGCCGGCGCGCCTTGCGTCGTGGGAGGTGCGTTTTGGTTTAGCTCCCATCTTCGAAATGAATCTTCCAGAAGGCGTGCTGCGCGAGCGGTTACGGCTTGATTTTGCGAAAGTCACCGGCACCTTCGACGATTTTGATCTTCTGGGCATCGTGGGCCGTTCTCAGGTCGGCCGCATACGCTACACCGGACAGAAAGAAAAGCTGGAGGAGGATGTCCCTTTCCAGTCTGTTGATGAGATTCTGGCGCGGCGGCGCGGTGGCGATCTGTTTCGTTCTCTCGTCGAGCGCTTCGCCTCTTTCTCTGGTATTAGCGGTGTCCAGCCCAAAGTGTTGGTTCGGGATGAAAAGGCCTTCGCGCCCCATAGAAGTGAGACGCGGCTGTCGCAAAGCTATCGGGGTGCGACGCATATCGTGAAATTCTGGGAGCCGAACGAATATCCGCAACTGGCGGCGAACGAGTATTTTTGCCTGAAGGTTGCCGCAAAATGCGGGCTTGACGTGCCCCATTTCGCGCTTGCTGAGGATGCGGATGCACTGGTTATTGACCGTTTCGATCTTCGTCCTGATGGGACGTATCGCGGCTTTGAGGATTTCTGCGTACTCAATGCCAAACGCACCGATCAGAAATACAGCGGCAGTTACGAAACTTCTATTCTGAAGCGGTTCCAGCAGTTCGCAAATTCGCCGCATGTCTATGCCGACCTCGAAAAGCTCTTCACGCTTATCGCTCTTAACTGCGCACTGCACAATGGCGATGCGCATTTGAAGAACTTTGGAATTGTCTACGACGATGTACTCGGAGAAGCACGCCTGGCTCCGGTCTATGATCTTGTGACGACCTCAGTCTATTTGCCAAGAGACAGTATGGCGCTGACGCTTAACGGAAGCACTCGATGGCCCTCTGCAAAGGAACTTCAACGGCTTGGTGAAACGCGCGCCGGGGGCACTCCGTCCCAGGTAAAAAACATTCTGAGACTTATCGCGGAAGCAATCCATAGCACTTCCGCAGAGATGCGCGCCTACATGAAGGAGCATCCGGACTTCGCGGAGATTGGTGGTCGCATTCTTCTGGAATGGGAGAAGGGCACGGCTCTTTCGCTTCAGTCTTCCTGAGCAAGTATCCAGCTGCGCGCTGGACCGGTTCGTGCCGGCCTTGCTAAGCGAGCGGCTCTCCAATTGGTGTAGCTCTTGTCAACATGCGGGAGCGTGCGGGTATTCTCATTGCGGAGGAATTTATGTTGCAGCGGCAGTTCGTAATTCTTACTTCAGTTTTGGCAGCGGCCATGGCCATTCCTGCGCAGGAGTCTACTTCGCTCAAGGACGCTTATCGCGGCGATTTCTACATTGGAGTGGCTCTCAATGCAAATCAGATCACGGGAACGGATGTGCATGGCGCGCAGATTGCCGTGGAACAGTTCAATGCAATCTCACCGGAGAATGTACTCAAGTGGGAGAAAGTTCACCCACAGCCGAACAGCTACGACTTCAAGTTGGCCGATCAGTACGTGGATTTTGGCACGCGTCATCATATGTTCATTCTTGGTCATACACTGGTCTGGCATTCTCAAACGCCATCTTGGGTATTTCAGAATGAGCAGGGCGGAACGATCAGTCGTGAGGCTCTGCTGCAGCGCCTGCACGATCACATCTTCACCGTCGTGGGCCGCTACAAGGGGCGCATTCAAAGTTGGGATGTGGTCAATGAAGCACTCAATGACGACGGCACGCTGCGCGAATCGAAGTGGAAGCAGATCATTGGTCCGGAATATCTGATCTATGCCTACAGGTGGGCGCATGAAGCTGACCCCGCGGCCGAACTCAACTACAACGACTACAATCTGGAAAATCCTGCCAAGCGTCAGGGCGCACTCAGGTTGATCAAAACGCTGCAGGCAAACGGCATCCATATAGCGGTGGTTGGCATTCAGGGGCACGACAGTTTGACGTGGCCTTCCATGAATCTTGAAGAGCAGACCATTGAAGATTTCGCCGCTCTGGGCGTGAAAATTGCTATCACGGAGTTAGATCTGGATGTGTTGCCCAGTGTTTCGCAGGCGACTACTGCCGATGTTTCCTACCACGTAGAATCAGACCCCAAGTTGAATCCATACGTCCATGGATTGCCCGAGTCCGTGCAGAAAAAATTGACGGAACAGTATGCGAATCTTTTCAGGGTCTATCTGAAGCACAAGAACGTAATGAGTCGCGTCACGCTATGGGGCGTGGCCGATGCGGATTCCTGGCGCAATGATTGGCCCGTTCAAGGCCGTACAAGCTATCCGCTGCTGTTTGACAGGGAAGATAAGCCGAAGCCGGCTTTTTATGCCGTGCTGCAAGTGGCCAGCGAGGTGCCACACAAGTAATAAACGGCTTGATTAGCAGCTTCCATCCGGCACCGGTCCTTTGTGCGCAGAAAATCGCGCGCCACTCCGACTTTGGACGGATTACAGGGGATATGTTTGTCTCCTAGCATGCTCCAGAACCAGAAAAGGGCATGTGAAAAGGGGAAAACAGTACGATGCGGCCAATGCAAAAACAGCTTTTCTCCGCAGAAATGCTGGTTCTGGCTGCGGCTCTTCTGTTGTCTGGATGCGGAGACAGCGCGAGCTCGGTGGCCAGCTCCAGCACGAGTACTAGCACAAGCACGAGCACGGGAACTGGATACGTGGCAGGGGCAGATACCAGCTCGCTTGCCATTCGCGGTGCCGATGTCGGGTGGTCAACGCAATTAGCCTCCATGGGATACGTGTGGGAAGACCAGACGCAGACGCAGCTTTCCGACCTGCAGATCCTGAAGAATCATGGCGTCAATCTGATCCGCATCCGCACCTTTGTGAATCCGTCCATTGTGGCTGGCACGCTCGGCGTCGGCAATCTGAATCAGGCCGGAAGCATCGCGCTGGCGCAGGAAGCGGCGGCGATGGGATTCCAGGTCATGATTGACTTTCATTTGAGCGATACCTGGGCCGATCCCGGCCATCAGGCACCGCCCGCAGCCTGGGCCAATGATAACTACGCCGAGCTGTTGACGGATGTTTCCAGCTACGTGACCGGCTTTATGCAGGCTCTTGCCGCTGACAATATTTATCCGCAGTATGTGCAGATTGGCAACGAGATTGATCCGGGCATGCTCTTGCCCATTGGCAGCACGAGCAATCCAACCCAGTTGGCAGGATTGATTAACGCCGGGTATAGCGCGGTGAAGGCAGTGAGCCCGACGTCGAAGGTGGTGATTCACACTTCAGTGGTGGACAACTTGGGGTTCGAGGCGCAGTGGAACGGAAAACCGGGTTAAGGATTTTCACGAGTTGGCGTCCTCTGGATTGCGCAGTGGCCGCAATTCTCCTTTGGCCACGGCATCCGGCATCAAAAATGAATACCTACCCAGCATGTTGATGTTTTCGTGTTGCAGTGGCGATAGACGGCAGGCATCTTCGTCCTTCACGGGGCATCCATCCGCTCGCAGTTGATTCAATGCGGCCTCGATGTAGATGGTGTTCCAAAGCACAATCATATTGAGTACCAGACCAAGTGCGCCCAGTTGGTCTTCCTGGCCTTCGCGATAATTCTGGCGTAGTTCGCCGCGTTTGCCATGGAAGACTGCACGAGCAACGCTGTGACGGCTTTCGCCGCGGTTGAGTTGAGTCAACGTGGCTCTGCGCTTGGCTTCGTCGTCAATATAGGTCAGCGTGTGCAGGGTTTTATCGATACGACCGAACTCTGCAATGGCCTGCGCCAGCCGGGTAGGCCGGTCGCCAACCTGGAGTGTACGCATGATGCCGGTGGCTGGCACCCGGCCGAGTTTGAGCGAGCCAGCCAAACGGAGCATATCGTCCCAATGCGGTGCAATTTTCTGCAAACTGATGTGATGCGCTGAGGCTGAGTTGAGCGAACCGTAATCGGCCTTCTGATCTATCCTCCAGAACCGTGAGCCGCCAACGTCGGCCAGACGCGGGCAGAAGCGGTAGCCGAGCAGGCGGAACAGACCGAACACCACGTCGCTGTAGGCGCCAGTGTCGGTCATGATCTGCGTGGGTTGCAATTCGGTCTGCTGTTCCAGAACCACGGCCAACAGGATCAGGCTATCGCGTAGCGTGCCGGGCACTGTTATGTCGTTCAGTCCTGAAAACTGATTCGACATCAGGTTGTACCAGGTGACGCCACGGCCGATGCCGAAGTATTTCGGGTTGGGCCCGGCATGTACAGTTCGCACCGGAACCACGAAGCGCATGCCATCCGCAGAAGCGACTTCTCCACCGCCCCACAGATTGGCCAACGCAAGACGGCTTTGCGCCGCTACCAGCATGGCGTTGGCTGCCGTCAGTGTGTCGTCGCGGATGTAGTTTTGGTCTACCCAAGACAGACGGTCGCGCTGAAGCGCCGGCACATCGCCACGAATCAGCGGCTCGATCCCTGTATTGCAGGCTTCCGCCATCAACACCGCGCAGAGGCTGATGTGCAGGTCGGTTGCCCGTGCCGTGCGCTCCGAGATATGGGTGAAGGCATCCGTAAAGCCGGTCCGCGCGGCAATCTCCAGAATCAATTCCGGCAGATCGACACGGGGCAACATGCTGGCCACTTTGTTGCGTAACTCAATTAATGAAGCGGGCTCGTCCAGCTTATCGAAGGGACTGAGTATCAGTTCGTTCTTATCTCCGACTGTTTCGAAGCGTACTGCTGGATTGTCCGGCAGTCTGGCTGCCACGACACGATAGGTGCGGTCCAGCTCAGCGGACAAGGCATTCAGTGTCGGTGTGGGGTCTGCCGTCAGTCCCAAGGTCCGGCATATGATCGGCCGAGTGGCCTCCCATTCAGCGCCGTCGAGCAGGCCGGCGCGGGGATCGGCAAAGCGCCAGCTCTGTGGCACGAATACGTCGCGCCGCTTGAGCGCGGTCTGCAATTCGTCCAGCACACAGAATGTATAGGCATGGAAGTCAATACTTCCGTCTTCGCGCAGAACATGTCGCTGCCAGGGCTTGCGCACAACTTCGAGCGGGGCGTCCGAGTCCGGCTTTTTCACTGCGATATTGGCATGTAGCCAATCGATGGCGGCGGCTACCGGTCTGCCCGCGACGTTCGCGTCAAAGTGCATGTGTTCGAGCAGGGTTGGCAGATAACGGCGCACCGTTCTGTACTTGGCATCCAGCTCCCGGTAATAAACATCGTCGGCGGGCCGGATCAGGGTGTTCACCCCGTGAAGTGCCAGGGTAAGTGTGTCGCGTGGAATCTTCTCAAACAACTTGGCGCGCACCTCGGTATCCGGCAAGTTGGGGTCGAGCATCATCTCGCAGGCACAAGCCAGCGTAGCTGCGGCTTGATCCAAATCTTTCAGTGTGCGCAGGCGTGCTTTCTTGTCGGCCTTGATGGCATCGCCGAACAAGTCACGCAGCAGAGCTTCCAGTACTTCCAATGCGTCGTCCTGTGCCGTGGCTTCGAGACAATACACGAAGGCGACCAGAGTGGCCAAGCGGCGTTGATTCGGCAAACGAAGCACTGCGCTGACCTTGGCAGCTCCTGCGAACCGCGCCAATGCTGCCATTCGGATCGCTGGTATCCGCGCTACTGACGGCAGCACGATGCCCAAGTCACGCACCGCACGCAGTCGCAGGAGAGCCTTGACCAGCGATGGACCACTGACCGTCAAAGGGCCAGCGCGCAGGCGATCAAGTTGTGAACTGCGAGTACCTGCAGGCACGACCAGCAGATTCTCCAGCCTCTTCTGTTGTTCAAAGCCAACGCCGCTGGCAAGCGAGCGCCACAGTCTTTCCTCTACCCGGCTTCGCAATCGCGCTATGTAGCGTTCCAAGGTGCTACAACCGGGCAGCAGCACCTTATGCATCACCAACCAGGTGATTGCTCGCTCGAATAGCACGCTTGGCCGGTCGGTACCAGTCCAGCAGAGTGCATAGAGCCAGCGGGTAAGGCGAAATGCCGCACGCTGCTCGGTAATCTCAACGTATCCGTAAGACTCTCGAATCTCCGCCGCATGTAGCCAGCGTTGCTCACCTGTGCTGTAGGCTGATGTGCCATTCATAGGATCGAGGTGTAATTGCTTGACCAGCGTGTGCAGTACTGCGCCCGGCACTGTCATCGGATCGTCCAGGAAGATGCCGAGGTAACGCACCGTGCTTAGTTGTACGGCGAAACCGAGCCGATTGTGGTCACCGCGCTTTTTTGCGATCCGAGCATGGTCGGCATCGTCCAGATGGAAGTAGCGGGCGAGGTCTTGAGACGACGGCACTCCGGTATAACGACCGTAGTTCTCGCGCTGTTCTGCTGAGAGGAAACCGACGGGCATCGTTCTTTCCTTCCTTGTCGGGAACTCTTAGATTCAACAAGAGGACATCACTCCCTACGCACCACCAACAACTTTGGAGTTCGCCAGATGCATCGCCCATATGCGTTTGACCTGACTGGCGCTGCACCCAGTCAACTCGACTGTTCGCTTGATGGTTTGGCCCCTGCTGCGAAGCGCAACAATGCGTTGGTGGGCCGCAGTATCTGGCACGCGACCGGCGTATTTGCCTGCCGCTTTGGCAAGCTGGACGCCCTGACGTTGCCGTTCGCGGCGGATCTCATAGTCTTCGCGGGCCATTTGCAAGGCCAGCTTCAAAAGCAGATCCTGAACAGTCTCCAGAACGATTTTTGCGACACCATCGGCATCGGCCGCAATGTCGGAGAGATCGACCAACCCCGGCACCGCCAGCTTCGCTCCTGTGCCCCTGATCCTGCTCACGAGCTGTTCGGCCTCGGCCAGAGGCAGTCGGCTTATCCGGTCGATCTTCTCGGCGACGACCACCTCGCCGGGTTGCAGGTCGGCGATCATGCGCAGCAGTTCTGGTCGGTCGGCGCGAGCACCCGAGGCCTTCTCGCGGTAGACTCCGGCGACATAGTAACCAGCCGCACGGGTGCTTTCCACGATGTCTGATTGACGAGTGAGATCCTGCTCGTCGGTGCTGACGCGCAGGTAGAGGCGAGCGATTCTCATAGGAGCTTGGCCAAGTTGGGTATACATCAATTGACCAACTCTAAACCATGAGGCCAAGAAGCACGAAAGCCATATCTATTTGGCCATCGGCAATTTGGCTATCCTTCTTGGCCTCTGGCAGGCTTGGGAAGCTGTTCTCTGAATAACAGCGGAAAATTTCTGCACAACGATCACACCCCACACGAACAGTCGACCTTATCCACTTCCAACGCAGCATCTCCCGAATCGCCCTCTCTGGGTTTTCGAAAGGTCAGCGCGTAGAACATGCCGTTCTTCAGCGATTCGAGGTGCACTTCTTGCATCTCGGGCGGCACAAGACTAATGGGAGCGCTGACCGGTTCCTTGCGGTTCTTGTAAAAGCTACCGAGCCCTTTTTCATAAACTTCCTTTACATGCTTTTCGGATTCATCGGCGATGAGCAGGAGACTTCCTGGCTTGGCGACGCGAATCATCTCTCGGATGGCTTGGGCGCGGTCGTTGAAGAAGTTAATGCCGCCAACATGAAACACCACATCGAAGCTGGCATCTACAAAGGGAAGCGTCTCAGCATTGCCGAGGAAAAGATCAGCATCCATCCCCCAGCGGCGCAGATTGACTTGGCAGTTTGCCAGCATCTCGGGCGACAGATCGAGGCCGGAGAGTTTGACCCCGTGGGGCAGATATTTGAAGTTGAGTCCGGTGCCCACCGAAGTCTCCAGCACCGAATCGCCGGGCTTGACCTCCAGCAGACGCATGTAACTGAGAAAATAATCCTCCAGGTCGAATCCTTTGAGCGGACTATATACGCGCTGAATGTCGTTGTAGAATCCGCCGATGAGTTCGTATAGGTGGTTGTATTTGCCGTTGTCGCCGGTAAGATCTTGTGGCTTGAGAAATCTCGGAATGCCGCTCAGTACCGGGAAGCTTTCGCCTGCATTACTGACCAACGCCTCATCCCCCGGTTCGCCGGCCACTTGCAATGTCTCTCCGGTAAAGGGGCTTTGCAGTCGAGCAACAGCCTCGCGCCGATCAGCCCAACTGCGTTCGGGGAGGGGATGAAAGAGCGCCCAAACGGCTAGGAACAACGCGCCTCCGAAGCAGGCGTAACCGGCGATTGTACTGTTTCGGAAGGCCATGGGCAGCGCGACGCCGGTGAAGCGACCGATCAGTTCGAGGGCCATGGCAAGAACGAAGCCTGCGCCGAGGAAGGCGGTCGTGGCGCGCGATTCGCGGTTCCACATCCATACTAGCGTGGCTGCAAACCAAGCTATAAGAACCGTCTTCGGTCCGGCCTGTGGAACCACGCCAGCGTGCAGTGCGACAACAAGCGCGGGGATGGCAACCGTCGCCAGCGGAAACGGCAGCGTGGAGAAAAATCCCGCCAGACGGGGACTGACCAGCCGGTGAAAGGTCAGGGGTAAAATGGCCAGCACGGCCGTTAGCAAGGCCAATACCAAGTAGCCCATTGCTTGCTCCGGAGCGTTGAGTGGAAATTTGCGCCAGTTGACGACGAGACCAGGAAAGAAGGTGATTGCGAGCAGCCAGAGAAAACCCCGGCGCGGCTTCTGCGTACCGACAAACCAGACGCCCGTGATCGGGCCGGTCCACGCGCCCACCACGGAGAGAAAATTGCCGGCAATGAAGAGGCTGACGACGGCCCAGGCAACAATCTGAGAGGAGCGGTCAGAACGAATGGTGGAAGGCATCTTGCGGTTCTCCTTTAGTAAAGTGCGTGAGGCTTGTGCGTCCGGGGTGCAATTTTCACGAGTTGATCAGGACTCTTCGTGATCGTTTCTGTTTGCTGAGCGGGCGTAATTCCGACGGCTTCCATCGCAGTGAGTTGGGCAATCGCCGACTCGCCCCATTCGAGCGCGGCGCGGGTCATGGCCATGCCAAGGTTCAGGGTCAGCATCCAGTAGGGCAGGTGAGGGTTTTGCGATTGCTGCTGATTGGCGGCTTTCTCAATGTCTTCAAACATGGCCATCGACTGTTGGTTCCTGCGTTGCAATTCACGCACGTGCTCGAGTGCCACGCCTGGCGTCGCCTCACGGCCAAAAAACAACTTGAGCATGAATTCATTACGCGGTGGATCGTTCTGAAAGGGCTGAGACAGCCACTCGCGGAGACAGAGACGCCCAGTATCGGTCAGCGTATACTCCTGCCGTTGCTTGCCCGGGCCAGAGGTCGACTTGCTGGGCAGAATCAAGCCTTCTGCTGCCAACTGCTTCAGGGTCGGATAGATTTGCCCGTAGCTCTCACCCCAAAAACTGCCGAAGTTCTCTTCAATTGCCTTGTGAAGATCGTAACCAGATTTGTTGGGTTCGATAGAGAGCATGCCGAGGATGACATAGGCGGTTCTATTGTGCTTCATACATCTTCAAGATATATCTAACAGATATAAAGCTCAAGAAAATTCATTTTCTTATTGGGGAGTGGTCTCTCCGATCAGTGAGCTGCTTCAAATCGCGCCTTCAAAGCCGCCGAAATGAGATTGTCGGAGAGTTTGGCGTCGAAACGCATACAGCTACGCTGTCTGGGTTCTGAGCTTGCTTAACCCGGTTCTCCGTTCCACTGCGCCTCAAACCCCAACTTGAGCACGATGGAGTGGTTCTACGATCTGCTGAAAGCCAACGGCGCAGAGTGGGATGTTTCCGGCTTTTCCGACTACGACGGATACAGCGAACTGGCGACGATTGCCATGGATTTACAGACCGTTGCCAGCCGCTACAGCAAACCGGTCATGCTCTGTGAAATTGGCTACACCGAGAGCGACGCCATGGGAACTGCCGAGGACGTGAAGACGGGTTTGCAGCTTGTGGCATCGGTGTCGAATAGCCAGGGGCTCGGCATTGTTTACTGGGAGCCGGAGGCGCCCAATAACGCTTCTACAAGTGACTACACCATGGGCGCGGTCAGCCAACCCAGCACCGGCCTGCTGCAATTCAATCCGGCGATCGATCAGTTTCTGTTCACCGGCACGACCTCCGGCAATCAGGTCATCAACCCAGAGTTCGCCTCCGGCAGCAATGGATGGCAGATCACCACAAGCACTCCGGCTGCCATCGGCACAGCGGCAGGCGGCAATGGAACCATGCTCTCGGTGGCATCCAGTTCGAGCTATGCCGTAACCCTTTGGCAGGATGTGAGCGGAATTCCTGACGGAACCTATACGCTGGCGGCCATGGTGGAAAGCAGCGGGGGATTGAGCACCACGCAGATGTACGCGCTACCCACGGGAGGAAGCACGACGACCGTCAGCCTGCCGACGTCCAGCACCTGGACGCAGGTGCAGATCACCGGGGTTCAGGTGATCAATAATACGGCCCAGATGGGCTTTACGCTCAACGGACCCTCCGGCACGTGGGTCAGGATCGAGTCTGTGAGCTTGACCGCGAATTGAAGACCAGCGAAGGCGCTACGGGAAGCGGCTACAGCAGGGTGTTTCGTTTGCGGCAAAGAAAAATCGCTCCAATCCGACTTAAGTAGGATTCGGAATGTTCGAATGCAGGCGTAGGATCGGCGCGGTTTGAGTTGTAGGTATGTTGAGGCGCGAGACGGAGAGAGGTTTCGTAATTGGAATCGTTTACACCTATAGCGGTTCTCCAATTGCTGTACACCGAATCCACTGCCGCTGAGTGGCTTTTTCCTCAAGAAAAAACCACCTTGCAGGATCTACAAAGGGCTACACCTATTGGAGAACCGCTCTAGCTACCGAATTTTACCGTAACAGTGACTCAAGCTTGACTAGAGGCCATTTCAATGGAGGCAAACATGCAATCTCATTTGAAGATGCCACAAGGCTTACTCTGGTTGCTGATGGTAGTGTTCCTGAGTTGCCAGACGATGGCATTCGCACAGGGCACAAGCGCCAGTTTGACGGGAACAGTCCTCGACGTTACTGGCGCAGCCGTCGCCGGTGCCAGCATCAAGGCCGTCAACGTTGACACCAACTATACGCTGGCAGGAAAGACGGACGGTGTGGGCATTTACCAACTGCGCCCGCTGCCCATTGGCCACTACAAGTTGACGGTCGAAGCCAAGGGCTTTGCACGTTACATTCAGGAAGGTATTGAGCTGACGGTTAACCAGTCGGCCACCGCCAATGTGACGCTGAAGGTTTCCAGCAATGGAGAAACCATCACGGTGAACTCGGACGCGGAACTGATTAACACAAGCTCAGCGGAGCTGGGAACAACGATTGGCCAGACCGGCATTTCGCAATTGCCGCTGGATGGTCGCGATCCCTCAGGTTTGGTGCTGCTTTCGCCCGGCACCGTGGATGCGGTTGGCCATGGTGGTGAAGCGCAACAAACCGGCTTCTCGTTCCCGAACGAAACCGGCGCCAGCACCGGCGGCGGACGCCAGGGAAGCACCTACTACATGTTGGACGGCGTAACCAACATGGATAGCTATGATTTGCTGACGGCGCCGTTCCCGAACTCCGATGCCACGCAGGAGTTCAAGGTTCTGACCAACAACTTTGGCGCGGAGTATGGTTTTGCCAGCGGTGGCGTGGTGCAGATTGCCACCAAGAGCGGCACCAACCAGTTCCATGGCGGCACCTTCTGGTACGTGCGCAACAATGCCCTGAATGCCACCGACTGGTTCAGCGGCATCACCGATACCATGCGCCGCAACCAGTACGGATTGTTTGCCGGCGGCCCGATCAAGAAGGACAAGCTGTTCATCTTCGGTAACTATCAGGGCACGAAGATCATCTACAACTCTTCGGACACGCTGACCACGACGCCCACCAATGCTATGCTCTCGGGCGACTTTAGCGGCTTAGCCACGACGGCGGATCTGGCCTCCGGCACGACGGATCTGATCGGTCCCTACAAGACCATCAACGGCAAGCCGAATCAGTTGGACACAAGCAAAGCCAAGCTCGATACGGCGTCCACGTACTTTGCCACTTACGGCATGACGCGCGCCGCGACGACGCTGGCCAGCAACAGCGCCACCCTACATCCGGGACAGCAGTTGCCCAATGGCGACATGATGTACGTCTATCCCACGGTGCACGACAGCTACGACGAAGGAACGCTGAAGCTGGACTATAACTATTCGCCGACCCAGACGTTCGTTCTGCGTTCGTTCACCAACCACTTTGGAGCGCCCTCAACCGATCAGCCCGGTAACATGGAGAGCGCCTACAACCACAGCACCTGGGATGCCAGCTTTTGGCAGGAGATGTGGTACTTCAACAACCTGCTGCAGCACAATTGGACGATCAATTCGAGTACGGTAAACACGATTTCCTTGTTCATGAACGAGATGAGCGCGCATAGCGCGGCGCAGGAACTGGACAGCACCGGCAAGCCCATGTGCTTCTCCAACGTGATTGCCGTCAACGAACCGACGGGCAGTTGCTACATGGGCCCGTTGCGGATTAACTCCGACCATGGCTTCGAAAGCGGGTGGGATGAGCCTTCGGCGGAGGTCCGCAATACGCTTGGATTTACAGATACTCTGAACAAGATCATTGGCAAGCATTCTCTGATTGCCGGCATTGATGTGCTGCATCAGCATGCGGTGGAGAACACACAATACCCGACCCAGCCGATGATCGGCTTTGGTCGCAACGGTGCTAGCAGCGCCGAGAACCCCTACGCCGGCACCACGGCTTACAACGGCTCGCTGGCAGACTTTATGATGGGCTACGCCATGGGCTACATGCAGGGCGCGGGCGAAATCTCGGATGTGGCTGGGTGGCAGGTTGCGCCCTACGTGCAGGATAACTGGCGCATTCGTTCCAACCTGACCATCAACATTGGTGTACGTTGGGATCCAAGTACGCCTCCTTCCATGAAGAATGATCGCGGTGCGGCGTTTAACTACAGCGCCTCGTCCTACGCTGCTTACAAGTTGGTGGGTATTGGAACCAGCTCCATTTACACCAACGCTCCAACGGGTCTGATGTTCCCCGGCGATCCGGACGTAACCAGCAGCCTGATCCACAAACAGATGGGCCGCATTGAACCGCGCGTGGGCTTTGCCTATCAACCCAAGGCGTTGCCGCATACCGCAATCCATGGTGGATTCGGCATCTTCGCCGGACCGCTGCAGTACTCGGAGTACAACCACGCCGCGGATGTTGCTCCCTTCAGTCCCACCTTCAACTTTTCGGGTTGGTGCTATCCCTGCGGCAGCGATATTGTTGACGGCGGCGGCATCATTCCCTTCGACAAGCCCTGGTCCAACACTTCGGTTTCGCCCTACAGCTCCAGCCCCTTCCCGGGAACCTTTGCCTGGGCAACGGCTAACTCGCGTCCGGCAAAGACTGTGGCGATTCCGACAGGCCAGCAGATCAGCCAGGTCTTTGCACACAACTTCAAGCAGCCGTTGACCTACTCCTGGAATCTGTCGATTGAACAGCAGATCACCCCGGCGACGGCCATCCGCATCGCCTACGTGGGCAATGAAACTTCGCACCTGTCGGTGGCAGAGGATCTGAACCCGCAGTGGCCGAACGGCCCTTCGTCTACTGTCTACACCAACCCGACCATTACCCGCGATGCCAGCTTTGCCGATATTTATGAAGATCAGAGCTGGGCAACGGCTAGTTACAACGCATTGCAGGTGAGCGTGGATCACCACATGTCCCACGGTCTGCAGGTACAGTCGAACTTCACCTACTCGCACACCATCGACATTGCCAGCAGCTCGAATGTTTCCTATGGCAATCCGTCGCTGGGCAACCCGTACAGCGCCAAATGGAACCGCGGCAATTCGAATATGGATATGCCGTGGGCCTGGAAGGGCGATTTTGTTTACCAGGCTCCCTCGTTCAAGCAAAAGGGCAAGCTGATAAGCGAGATCGTAGGCGGCTGGCAGTTGAGCGGCATCGTGAACTGGAACAATGGCTGGCCATTCAGCATCGGTTCGTATGATGATCCCGGCGTAGGCTTGTGGAATACCCGCGCGGACTCGGTGGCGGGCGTTTCTAACGGCATGGGCAAGGGCAATCACTGGGACTGGGTCAATTCGACCAAGGGCTTTTTCAACGCGAAGTCCTTTACCGATCCTGTCTCGTGCAATGACGCCACGACAGGATGGTGCGGCTTTGGTGATACCAGCCGCAACGCCTATATGGGCCCGGCCTACTTCGATCTGGACGCCTCGATCATGAAGAACTGGACTCTGATTGAGGGCAAAACTCTGCAATTCCGCTGGGATGCCTTCAACGCTCCCAACCATCCAACCTTCGCCAACCCAAGCTCCAACATCGATGGCGGCGACTTTGGCCTCGTAACAGGTACCAACACGCATCCACGCTACTTCCAGGGCGCGCTGCGGTTGACCTTCTAGTCAGAGCGAAACCAGAGTTGTGGTGTAGAGCACCGGCCTTCTAAGCCGGTGCTCTATCTATGTGTAGGGAGGTTCCTGCACTGAACCTGTAATTCAGGTGGTGCAGAATGCCCGTCAATGCACTTGTTCAAACCAAGATCAATCCAGAAATCAAGGAAGAAGCCACTGCGGTTTTCCACGCAATAGTTGTCCAGAACCAGATCTCGTCCCGTCTAAAAGCAGAGTAAATATCCCCCGGCAAAGCTCTTTCATGCGTTCTTGTGTTGCTTCTGCAGGATTCCATAGTCCGTTGCATCAGAGTGGAGAAGGATCGCCTGTGTGGGATTGGCCAGCCAATTGTAGAACAGGCCCAGAAAGAGCAAGCCTGCAAAGCAGGTGGCAAGAATGAAACCGGGCCGGAGTCCGCCCAGCAGGTCGCTGACGGCGCCCATGGCCAACGGTCCCAGCGCCGCTCCCGCGCAGGTAAAGAAGAGGATCACGCCAGCCACTGCACCATGCTCAGCTTTGGAAAAGCAGCTGATTCCTTTGGAATTCAGTGTGGGATAGAGGACGGACATGAACAGCCCGGAGAGCGCCAGTAGATAAACGGTCGCGTTGGGGCCGCCGAAAATCGATCCCAGAAAACAGGCAAGAATCACACCGCTGAAGACCATCAGAATGGTGGTCCAGTTCCAGCGTTTGGTTACCCAGGCTCCCAGAAAGCGACCGCCGGCACGCAGCACGAAGAAGATGGAGATCACGTAGGCGGCCATAAAGGCCGAGGACGGCTTGTTGTCTTTCAGATAGGTGGGCAGCCAGACGTAGATGGCGCACTCGACTGCGACGTAAAGAAAAAATTTGCGTTCAAACCGGGAGGCGTGGCCGCCCAAAAACAGGTCATTCTGCGGAATCGCCCAACATTGGGCCTCTGGAGTGCAAAGGTGGGAAGTGCACTGCTTCTGCGACGACACCGGAGCGCCTGAACTCTGTGGCGGAGGCGCTTCCATGGGAATGCAGGTAGGTTCCTACCTGGAGCCATGTTTAGTTATGACATGAACTTATATATGCAGTACGACGCAGCTCAACCTTCTAGCGTTGGGTTGCATTGCTGAATTCCTGTTTTAGCACACTTCAAGCGCGCGCGGGCATTGTCCGTACGTAACGCTCCCTTTACAGGGCGTGCGTGGCAAGGCTCGCTAAGCAGTTTCTGTGAAGAAACGATAATTTCATTGTTGTTCCCCGAAGTGCGGCTGCGCCTGCTGGTCGGTATGGCGTGAACCGTGGATGTTTCTCCCCTCCAACTCCCCGACGAGGTTGCATAGGCATTGTTTTTGGGGGTGTAAGCCCAAACCCCAGAAAATTCCGTCACCTCACTTCCAGCCCAGCAATGATCGCATCAAGGTCGATGACCTGCCCGTCACCACGGAATTTGTAGTGCCCGTTCAGATGGATGTGGCGCCAGGCCGCCGGCGACATCTTCTTGATTAACGCCAACGCTTTCGTATTGCCGGTTGCCTCGTACTTCACGACCAGCCGGGACAGGATGGCGGAGTTGTAGTAGATGATGGCGTTTGCGATGAGTCGTGCGCACTGATTGCTGATCTCGATCTCAATATCGGTTCTGCCAGTGAGTTCTTTCTTGCCGCCGACCTGTGCGATGGCGGAGCGCAGTTGATGGTAGGACTCGATCCGGTTTTGCGAGCGGTGAACATTGCGCTGCAACTGCGGGTCGCGCAGGTAGCGCAGGGTGTAGACGCTGCGGATCAGTTTATCAAGCTCGAAGAAGGCCCGCCGTGTGGGATTCGGCTGGGTATAGGTGCATAGCTTGCGGATCAGTGTGCCCTGGGTCATATCCTTGAGGCCCAGCGTGGCAATGATTCGGTCGATGTTGGCTTTTTCATCTATGATCGCCTGCCGGTCGATCTGGCCGACGGGACGGACCAGACAGTTTTCGTACAGCGCTGGATCGTCGGCGCAGTAAAGATCCTTCAGCCGCTCATCCAGATCGGTGAAGCGCGGCTCGAAGCGCCGCCCAAAGCAGTACAGAATGGCAAAGTTGGCCTTGTTAACGCTGTGCATGTCGCCGGTTATCACGGCCGGCACGATGTCCGACGTGTTGCGATACCAGATGTCGAACACATGATGAGCTTCAAACTCGTGCGCACCGATGAGCCATCCTTGCAGCGGCACGTGGTTGCACAGCAGTGTATAAGCGACGACGCCCTTGCCGCGGCCGAAATATTTGCGCGAATGGCGCGCCTTTATGGTCGGCCGCTCCACGCCGAGTTTCTGGCCATCGACGCTGCCGTAGAGCACGTCGAGATCGAAGGTATAGTACGGAAAGACCGACAGGTCGGCAATTGCATTGCTGATTTGGTCATTGGCCGCCTGTAGCGAGGCTTGGCGCAGGTATTGCTGGTAGGTTGCCTCCAACACGTGGTAGGAAATATCGCTTGTGCCGGCCATGACGAGGTTGCCATAATTCATCGCCTGGGCGATGATGACCGCCATCAGGCTGTCTGGATCGGCGATCTGTTTGGCGTAGCGTGGCTGCAGCGGCGTCAGCGCCGACAGAAACTGGCATTGTTCGTTCACGAAGCGGAACACGTCGGCGACATCGCAAAAGGACAGTTGCCCATAAAACGCACCTTCGTGTGCGTCGTCGTTGTCGGCCTTTTGCCGATGCAAGGAGAGCTTCTTGGTCTCGCTGTTGTAGTCGAGATGCTTCAACTTCCCCAAGCTCAACTCGCGGTTGAATGCCTGCCACTGCTCGTGCAATTCCGCTGTCAGCGCATCGAGTTGAGCGTCGATCGGTTGGCGCAGCCAGGGAATGTCCATCTGGCTGAGCACGTCAGCCTTTTCCTCAAGTGAGACGAGCTCATCGGTGAAACAGCGGTGTTGTAGGCTATCGTCCAGATAGATTTCGCCGGACTTGAGGCGCTTTTGGAGTTGGCGATATAGCCAAAACTCGTAGCGGTCGGCGTGTACGCCCGTTGGCTTTCCGTCCGCGTCGAATGTCAGCAAATATGGTCGCAGGCGCTTGGGTAGAGTAGGTTCCGGACATTCCGCGAGTGGGCGTTGCGACAGGCGCTGCTGTTTCGCAAATACGCCTTTTACCCAGGCAAGCGCCGCGAGCCATGGGTTGTCCGGTGTGACTCCACAGAAATCGAGTACCCCATAGAGTGGGCGCAGGTGGCGCTTGATGCGCTCGGCGAGTCCATCGACTGCCTGCCAGCGCAAGGCCAGCATACTTTCAGGTTTCACGCTCAGGCGTTGGCTAGCGGTTTCGAGCGCATCCTGGGTCATGATCTTGAACGCTCGCTGGCGCACATCGCCAAAGGGCATGGCATCGGGCACCCTTTCGTCAACAAAGAGCAGAAGCAAGCGCCCAACTTGTGGCGTTTCCTGCTGTCGCCGCACCTGCTCCGCAACAAAATGCTTGTTCGTCCTGACCTTGCTCTCATCTTCGAACTGCTTCATGTGGTAACCGGAAGCATCGACAAGATTGTCGGTGAGCTGCCGATAGCGCTGCCAGGCGTAGCACAGGAGGTACAAATGGGTCTGCTCGGACTTGAGACGGCGCAGGTCATAGACGGTATAGAAGATAGCCAGATCCGCGTAATAATGCAGATTCTGCTGTGAGATCGCGAGCTTGGGCAGAAGTGCCTTGGCAATCCGGTAGAGCAACTCCAACTTGGCGCGCTTCTCCCGCTCGCGCGCCATCTGCCGCCAACCGAAGTCCTTGGCATCCTGCTTGAGAGCGGCCAACTCGGACAGAGTGTCGTCACGTACCAGAAGTTGCGCAAGCGCGTTCTTGGCCGCTTCGTCGAGTACGCCGGCGAGCAGATTCCCCAAGCGCTGGCGCTCGGCAGACAGCGCCTCGCTGATTAGCGTCTGCAAGGTCGTGTAGCCGGGCCGGACGATTTTGTGCTCGTTGAAGTAAGCGATCAGCTCCACGACGATAAAGCCGGGCGTCACGTCGCGCCGAACGATCTGGTCAACTTGTTGCTGGAGCTGCTGGAGAAAGTCCACCGACCATAGCTGATAGGCAAACAATTCTGCGATCAGGGCGCGCTGGGTGAAATACTCGTGCTTCGTGATCGTGTGTGGTTCAAATGTGCTGCCGTTGAAATAGCGGCTCAGAACAAAGGAACTATCGTCTTGGATGTCGTCCCAGGCGAAGCGAAAGAAGGCATGTTTGGCTTTGAAGTAGCCGATCTGCAAGGTGCAATAAACTTGGGCATGGAGGCCGGGACGACTACTGGCGAGCGCCAGTTCCGCTTCAGACAGCGACAGATATTGCAGTCTCTGCCCATCGTCGAAGTCAGGCAGACCGTACAGGGCGAACTGCTCGGCGTCCGACAGGATGGTCAAGAGCTTGTTCTTGCTGGTCATCGCTATGTCGTTCCCTCAGTGCCCGGCCAGCCGAGCCGCGCGAGCGTCTCGATCAGCGTGGTGCGCTTGACGCCGAAGTTGCGGCATACGGCTGCCTTCGACATGCCTCCTTTCAGCGCAGCAATGACAGCCTCCAGCTTCTCGCCTGCTATGGCGGGAGGGCGGCCCCCAATACGTCCGCGCCGCTTGGCGGCAGCCAGTCCGGCGACGACACGCTCGCGGGTCAGAGCGCGCTCATACTGCGCAAGCGCGCCAAACACATGGAACAGCAGTTCGCCCGAAGCCGTGGTAGTGTCCATCCCCTCGGTCAGCGAACGAAACGCGACCTGGCGCTCGCGCAGCGAGTTGATGATCGTCAGCAGGTGCGAGAGCGAGCGGCCGAGCCGATCCAGCTTCCACACGACCAGCACATCGCCCGGGCGAGCGAACGCCTGCGCGGAGATCAGGCCGGGGCGGTCATCCTTAGCACCGGAAGCATGATCCTCGAACAGGTGGCGTTCGTCGACGCCCGCTGCCAGCAGCGCGTCGCGCTGTAGGTTGGTGGTCTGGCGATCGGAATCGGAGGAGACCCGCATATAGCCAACAAGCATGTACGGAAAACCTCTGGCATTGGATTCTCGTATACTATAGCGACAGAGTTTTCCGTATATTTCTGGGCGGTCTCCAGAACCGTTTTTCTTAGCCGAACAGGACCTGCCGAAAAACAGGTGTTTTCCGTCAGAAGAAATGCACCCGACAATGGACCTCAGATAGCGGTTCGTGACACTGCGTGTTCTACCCCAAAGGGAATGGCCCGGAATCGTGACGGAATTTTCTGGGGTTTGGGCTTACACCCCCTATTTGAGAGAGAGCTTGACCCTTGGGCAAGTTTTGGCGCTGACCATCAGACCGAAGTCTCTTGCTGGAATAAGCAAATTCCTGGCCCTCGGCTTCCCTCCGTTCCCAATCCTGACGACTGAAACGGTGCAAGATGCACTTCCACAGAAAGGAACTCACGTGGACAAACGGATTCCCGCGCTGAGAAACAATGCTCTGCAATGCAGTCGGACCGAAACGAGCTGGTCCCTCCTGCCTTTTGTGTTACTGGTTCTGTATCTTCTGCTGCCAGCTTGCGCGCAGGCTCAGAGCTATAGTGTCGCCAACTGTGGTTCAGGCACGAACACAACGATTACCGGTACGGTGTACGACCCGGCTGGTAAAAATCCACTGCCCAACATTCTGGTGTACGTTCCGCAGGCTGCGGTGACGGCATTTACAGATGGAGTCAATGCCAGCACGCCGGTCAGGGACAGCTACGCAAATCTGGTTTCTGGCAACCCACTGGTACAGGTTACGACCGGCTCTGACGGCACATTTTCGCTGGTTGGCGTTCCGGCAGGAACCGGCGTGCCGCTGATGATTCAGGCGGGGCGCTGGCGTCGCCAGTTTGTCATCAGCACAGTGACGGCCTGTGCTTCCAACGCACTGTATTCCACCGCTGTCACCACGGTGGGCACCGATCCCGGCGATCTGGAGACGAGCGATCTGACGCAAGGTGGCAGCAGTTCACTGACCGGCTATAACGAGTACACCTCGCTACGTTTTGCGCGCACTCAGAACGAGGGCGACATTCCGAAGATTGCCCTAGTTACCGGCGGTTCGGACGGGCTGGAGTGCTCGCTACGCAAGGTTGGTATTGATGACTCCGAATTTACCGACACTACGGTGGGCATCAACAGTACTAGCGGCAGCTCGGCAGTCAGCGCCAGTTCGCCCATGGGGCGAGTCAACCTTTATAAGAGAAACACTGGCGGAGGCGCATCCGCACCCAGCTACAACGGGTCCGGTACGGCGGTTGCATCCCCACAAACAGGCTATGAGCTGTTCGAAAACACCTCTACGCTGGAACAGCAGATTCTACGCTGGAAACCAGCGGAAGCAATATCACGTATGCGGCAAACGTGGCTGCCTTTACCAATGCGGGCGGGCGCATCTTCGCGACGCACTTCAGCTCGGATCTGTTGAATTCGGAAAGCTCCATCTCCGGAGCGGCCAACTGGGTTTCGCCGGTCACCCCGTCCTCTCAGACAGGAACAGCGACCATCAATTCAACGAGCAGCGACAGTCAGACGATGGGTGAGTGGCTCTACGGCCTGAATGGCGGCACGGAATATCAGGTGGGCGTATCAAGCCTTCGCATTAGCCAGACCGGCACCAATGTTCCTACGGTGAATTGGGCCACGGTTTACGGTGCTGACTGGACGTATGAAAGTACGACAATCACCAATCCGGTGGTGGAGTTCTCCTACTACACGCCCGTTACGGCAAGTTCCACCACCAATCAGTATGGCCGTGTCTTCTTCTCTGATTATCACGTCAATACAGGAGGGAGCAGCGGCGTCTTTCCTGCGGAGTGTGTTGACAGCATGGCCAAGACGTACGCCATGACCGCGCAGGAAGAGATGCTGGAATACAGCCTCTTCCAGCTGATGAACTTTGCCATTCCCCAGTTTGCTCCCAGTGTAAGCCTGGCGGTGGTGGCAACGCCCACAACGCTGAATGCAGGCGATACCAACGACAATCTTTACTTCACCATTACCAACAGCAGCAGCACGCAGGACGTAACGCTGGATTCGACTGTAACCCTGACCATGACGCTGCCAACCGGCATCACGGCCAGCAGCGTCAGCGCAACAGGTTGGAGCTGCACGGTGGCTTCATCGACGGTGACCTGCACGCTTACCTCGGTGCTGCCTGCGGAAGCCAGCAATACGGTGGACGTAAAGGTGGATGTAGCCTCAACTGTAACTGCAGGCACGCCTGCGGTCACGGCATTGCTGAGCAGCAAAGAGTTCACTGCGAACGCGACGTTGTCGGTTACCGTGAACACGGCCTATGGCCCTGCGAGTACGACGACGGCATTGGCATCGAGCGCGGCCAGCGTAATGTATGGCACTCAAGTGACCTTTACAGCCACGCTGAGTTCAGCTTCCGGCACGCCCACGGGCACAGTAACCTTCTATGCCGGCACGACGTCTCTTGGTACAGGCCAGCTTACGGGTGGCATTGCCACATTGCAGACGGCCTCTTTGGCCGCAGGCACGTACAGCATGACGGCTGTGTATGGTGGTACCAGTAACTATGCAGCAAGCACGAGTCCGGCATTGACGCAGCAGATCATCGATCTGAGTTCGGTGCTGTCCGGCTCTGGCTCAGGAACTGATTCGGGCTCCAGCTCAAGTTCCTCGAGCGATACAACGACTGTGACGGCCACGGCAGGTGGCAGCGCCAGTGTGACGCTTTCCTTGACATCCAACCAGAGCATCATCTTGCCCGTGAACAGCACGCTCACCGTGACGGGCCAGCCCAGCGGTACGGGGATTACCTTGACCGGAAAAAACTGGGAGACGCTTGCTGAGGCGAGCTGGCTCTTCCCGAAGGGCTACACGCTGACCAGTCCGACGCTTACCTTCGCTTTGCCGTCGCAGCTTACCTCGCACAACAATGCGGAGCCGTTTTTCCGTTCCGGAGCTGCTCCCCTGCTGCTGAGCCTGTTGCTGCTGCCCTTTGCGCGCCGCATGCGCAAGGTGGGCAAGCGGCTGCTTTTGCTGGCAGTGCTGGCCCTCAGTCTGACAGGAACGTTAGGCGTAACAGGTTGCACTGCGCACAACGGCTTCTACGCAGAAAAAAGCTACACCGTAACGATCACCCTAACTGCTGGCAGTGTGACGAAGATTTCCTACGTTACGCTGAACGTGAACTAAGAGAGGATCGACATGAAATTGTATGCAAAATGCCTGATGTTAATGGTCGTCGTCCTCGCTTCCAGCGCGTTATTTGCGCAGAGTGGAACGGCAAATTCCCCACACGGCACACTTGAAGTGGCCATCGGCTACAAGTTTAGTTATGCCAATACAACGTCTCCCTACCAGTTCTGGCAGAACGGCGGCTCGGTGGAACTACATGGACAGTTCTGGAAGGGACTCGGCGTAGTGGGCCGCGTGGACGTACTGCACAACTCAGATATGCAGCACACCGGCGTTGGCCTTGACCTGGTAACGACTGTTGCAGGACCGCGCTATACCTGGACACCAGGAAAGAGCCGCTTCAGCTACTACGGTGAAGTGCTCGGTGGCAACTCCAAGGGGCTGAACAGTCAGTTCCCGGTGGACTCTGGCTTTGTGGCAAGCGCAGATAGCGCAGCCTTTCTGTTGGGCGGAGGCGTGAACTATCACATCAAAAAATGGCTGGGAGTGCGGCTACTCGATACGCACTGGATGAGAACAGACTTCCCGAACGCGACCACCGGGAACCAGAACACCCTGGTCGCGGGAGCTGGCGTAGTCTTTCGTCTTCCGTAATTCAAGAACAATACCCGGAGCAAACCAGAGTGTTTGTATCCCGCTTGGTTTTCGTTTCAGATTTCCGCTTGCTGCTGAAGCGGTGGATTGGGACAAGAATCTTTGGGATGCAGGCACTCTGTCTTTTTGCGTCCTGCGCAATTTGTGCATGCAAAATGGCTACAAAGCAGGCGGGCCAGAGAGCAGATAATTGACCCAACTGATGCCGCGAATGCCGTGGCGCGTTGCATATTCTTCGTCGCCAGGAGCCGTAATTACGAGCGGCACAAATGCTGGATAACGGCGGCAAAACTCTAGCAATCCGGTCAGATCAGTAGCTGTAAAACGGCCGGTTTTGACTTCTACTGCCCATTTGCCCCAACTGCCTTCGAAGACGCCATCTACCTCTATAGGTTCTTCGCGCCAGTACGTCACCTGCTGATTTTGGTTCACGGCAAATGCCAAACAGGCATTTTCTACCCACTGACCAAAGCGTCTTGGCTCATGCTTTTGATCGGGAGCTCCGTGCGGATGTGTGGCCGTGAGAAGAGCGTTATTGAGCACCACAATCTTTGGCGGTGACCTATTTGCGCTAGCTGCTCAAGCTGAGCAATCAGCGACCTTAGAGAGGGTACAATATTCTCTGTTTATATATGTGATAATGTCCTTTATCAACTGTATGGAGGTTTCCTTGAGCGACGATCTGAACGCCTTCCCACAGCGAAGCGCTGGCGATTACGCCCACGCCGCCGCAAGAGCAGCCCTTTCCATGATCCCGGTTGCCGGCGGCGCGGCAGCGGAGCTGTTCTCCATAGTTCTGGCGCCGCCGCTTGGAAAGCGACGGGATACTTGGCTGGAAAACCTCTACAGGCGTCTCAAGCAGGTGGAAGACCAGGTTGCCGGCTTTCACTTCTAGGATTTGCAGCATAACGACGCCTTTGTTTCCGCAGCTTTTCAGGCCACTCAGTCAGCGCTAAGAACGCATCAGCAAGAAAAGCTGGAGGCCCTTCAGAACGCGGTTCTCAACGTCGCCCTGAGTACATCGCCGGATGAAGAGAAACAGTTGGTGTTTCTGGGCCTGATCGATGTCCTGTCGGTCACTCATCTGGAGCTGCTGAAGCTGTTCAGCGATCGCCGGTCGTATCCGATGGACCGCATGAACCAGCTGCGAGAGCGGCGTGGATTGACCGACCCGAGGGTGCTTGAACTGAACAATCGCGGATGGCTGAACGATCCACGACCCTATGTAGCCCGCACCCGCGAATCGGAAGATGGCTTGGTCATCCAAGATTGGACCCTTACGTCGCTCGGAAAAGAATTCCTGTCGTTCATTGCGGTTCTGGGGCCGGTCCACAAATGACAACTGTGCTCGCCACAATTTCACCTCTTCCCGGCTCGGTCGTACCCGCTCTGATTGCGGCTTCCGGAGATCGTGCTGGCGTGCGTTTTTTGGAGTTTTTTGCCGCGCAGATCCGCAATCCCCACACCCGACGGGCCTACGCGCGGGCGGTGGGAGAGTTTCTCTCGTGGTGCGAAAGTATCGGCGTCGCTTCCCTGCCCGCCATTCAGCCGTTGCACGTGGCAAGCTGGATTGAGATGCAGGGCCGGGAGGTTTCAGCGCCCAGCGTGAAGCAGCAGCTTGCGGCTGTACGGCACCTGTTTGACTGGCTGGTCATGGGCCAGGTCGTACCGGTGAACCCGGCGGCCTCGGTGCGCGGGCCGCGCCACGTGGTGCGTGTGGGCAAGACCGCGGTGCTGGAGCCGGCCGAGGCGCGGGCGCTCTTGGACAGCATCGACACCACGACACCGGCGGGCCTGCGCGACCGGGCGCTGATTTCCCTGATGGTCTACAGCTTCGCCCGCATCGGGGCCGCCCTGGCCATGAAGGTCGAGGATGTGTTCACGCAGAACCGCCGGTTGTGGGTGCGGCTCCACGAGAAGGGCGGCAAGGATCATGCCCTGCCCTGCCACCACAATCTGGAGCAGGCACTCACTCTATATATTGATGGAACCGGCATCGCAGCTGAGCCGAAGGGGGCGCTGTTTCGGACGATAGGCCGTGGCACTGGCCAGCTTACCCATACGCCTCTGCCCCAGGCCAACGCCCACGCGATGATCCGCCGGCGAGTACTGGCGGCCGGAATCAAGACGAAGATAGGCTGTCACAGTTTCCGGGCGACAGGCATTACGGCCTATCTGAAGAACGGCGGCACGCTGAAGTGCGCCGCTGCCATGGCCAACCACGCCAGCACCCGCACCACCCAATTCTACGACCGCCGCAGCGACGAGATGAGCCTCGATGAGGTTGAGCGGATCACGATTTGAGAGGAAATCCGATCAACAGCAGGTGGGCCAATTTCTTGTGGCGCGACGTAGATTTCTCGTAGCTGGCCTGTTTGGCGGCCTGGGTATAGGATTGCGGAGGAATCTAAATCAAATCTGCCAAAGCCTCATCCACCAATACCCGAAGCTGACGGTCTTCACTACGAGCCATCTCCAACACAGAGCGAAGGATTTCAGCATTAACCTAAGAGACGAATTTTTCGCGAGCCTTAGCCGTCATGGTTTATCTCCATCCTGCCCTCTAACGCATCAAGGTGGCTTCTACTATGACCATAGGGAAGGCATGTTTTTTTCAAACCCTCTAAAAAAACGGGGTTTCTCAATGAATTCAACTTTTTTGGTGGTATGTGTTTTAGGTTAGATTCAAGTGCATGGAGAAACAGCGCCCTCTGAGCATAATGGCTGGCGAAACATAATTAATGTAAAGTCACTGCTGTCCAAGATAACAGGAAGCGTCTTAGACGAACGTTGATCTGACAGGGCATAGTGCGTCGTTCCCGTGCATTGACGGAACGGGTTGGTCGGTTCCGAGTTATGCGAAGAGCAATCAGCTGTCCAAGATGTACTCCGAAATGGTCCCGTAGTTGTCTGCTTTATCCCTTGTCGAGAGTTTCTGCTGTCCAAGTCAAGCGAAGACCAGCTCCAGTTGTGAAGTGGGTGGCGTTTCCGGTGCCTGGAAAGGATCGTTGATCCACTTCCATAAGTCGCGATAGACGAACAGTTGCTGGCGCAACAGAACCATGAAGTTGGACAAGTGCCACCCGAAGGTCGACTTCATGTGCAGGATCTTGACCAGCAGCATGGCGATCAGCGCCGTCCAGATCTGCGTCTTCAGTGCGTTGGCCGAGGTGCCGACGAAGGTCTTTACCTTGCAAGACTGCTTCAGGGCCTTAAAAAACAACTCGATCTTCCAGCGATTCCTGTAGATCTCAGCAACGGTGGCAGCGGCCAGTTTCATATTGTTGGTCAGGAAGACCAGGGTACGCTGCTGCTCTTCGTCGAAGAACTCGATACGGCGCATCATGGGTGGGTTGTCGTTCTCCGCGGCCTGCTGCGTCATGCAGATGATCTGATCGCTCACCAGTCCCTTGCGCTGGGGAAGATCCAGATCCTCAACTTCGATGATGTCCGCATTCGTCTTCAGGCGGGTGACGAAGTAAACACCCTGCAGGGTCAGCCGCTCGAACCAGTTGTAGTCGGTATAGCCGCGATCGAAGACCAGGATGGTGCCGGGCGGGAACTCCCACTGGCGAGTCACGGTAACTTCATGCTGCTTGCCGTCGGTGATGACCCCGTAGCAGGGCAGCAGGCCGTCGTGATCGAGCATCAGATGCAGCTTCACTGCTCCCTTGGTACGCCGGAACTGCGCCCAATCGAAGACCGAGGCGCACAGTTCGATGGTGGTCGCATCGATCGACAGCAGCTTGTTCTTGAAGCGGAACTTGTGCCGGACGCCTGACTGTTGGGCCTGAGTGCGGGCGACCTCCAACATCTGATAGAAGAGATCCTCGAACAGTGCGCTGGGGCGATGGGCGTTGGCATAAGCCAAGGTCGAGCGCTTAGGAGCGGCAGGCAAGCCCAGGTGACGCAGTTTGCCTTCGCTGGCGGCCAAGCCGTTGGTGATGTCACGCAAGCTGTTGACTGAACCCAACTGACAAAACAACATCGCCACCAACTGGCCCCAACAAGTGAAGCCTTTGGCATTGCGTTCGGCTTCATCCTTGCGAACGGCGGAATCGAAATCGGCGCGTGGGATCAACTTCAAGACTTGGGAGAAAATGCTGCATACTATGGACAAGGCTGCGTCCTCCTCTGACGGTCAAGTTCTAGACAAACCCAACCTATCAGATCGATGCAGCCTTACCTCCATACCAGACTTACTGCTGAAACTCCTGTTTTGGACAACAGTGATGTAAAGTATAAAAAAGCGTTTTCAATGTTCTGGCACGGTAGTTTGAGACTGCGTCCTTGACGAGGTAAAGTTGGTGCTTTAATCCAAGTTGTCGATTCTGCGATGCCGCCCAACAGATGGTCTTTTTTCATTGTGATCGTAGCCGCAGCAGCTGGATTCTATATTGGGAATATAGTAACGTTGTTTCCTAGAATGATTCCAGAGCTGACACACGATTAGGAAGATACTGCCGAGATCCATTTATCATAATAAAGTTCCTTACTTTGTGCAGAAGGGGACTACCGAGAGGAATTCATGAAAGCAGTAATTCTGGCAGGCGGATTGGGAAGCAGACTTAGCGAAGAGACTACTCTCAAACCCAAACCGATGGTTGAAATTGGGGGCAGGCCCATTCTTTGGCACATTATGAAGATCTATTCTTCCTATGGCATCAATGACTTCATTGTTTGCCTTGGATATAAGGGACATGTCATTAAAGAATATTTTGATAACTATCATTTATATTCGTCTGACATTACCTTCGACTTGAAGGAAAACACGGTGGAATACCATCGGAATGGTTCTGAACCGTGGCGTGTAACCCTGGTTGACACCGGAGCTGCGAGCATGACCGGAGGGCGCTTGCGTCGCGTTCTTCCTTATTTACAGAACGAAGAAATGTTTTGCTTCACATACGGCGACGGAGTTGCGAATGTGGACATCAATGTCCTGCTTGCGCGTCACAAACAGAGCGGCAAGCTTGCCACACTGACAGCGGTGCAGCCTGCAGGCAAGTTCGGTGCACTGCAGATCGAAGCCGATGGCCAGGTAAGCAACTTCCTGGAGAAACCCAAGGGGGATTCCCGGTGGGTGAATGGAGGTTTTTTTGTCCTTTCACCAAAGGTGGGCGAATATCTTGTGGATGATTCCACAGTCTGGGAACGAGAGCCGCTTGAGCAAATTGCCGACATCGGCCAGCTAGGCGCATATAAGCATGACGGGTTTTGGCAACCGATGGATACCGTCCACGACAAGGGTCTTCTGGAATCCCTTTGGAACAGCGGAAACGCTCCATGGAAGGTGTGGGCATGACGTGGAAAAACAAACGAGTACTCCTGACTGGACACACAGGCTTTAAAGGCAGTTGGCTCTCCTTGTGGTTGCAGAAAATGGGTGCCGAGGTTTGCGGTCTGGCGCTTGAACCACCGACGGCAGTCAATCTCTATATGGACGCCCAGGTCGAGAAGAATATGCGCTCCGTTCTGGGCGATATTCGGGATGCTGATCTGGTATCTCGCACTGTGCAGGATTTTAGACCGGAGGTGGTTTTTCATTTAGCGGCACAACCTCTGGTTCGTGCTTCTTATGATGATCCTCTTGGCACATATGCCACGAACGTGATGGGAACGGCACACGTACTCAACGCTGTACGTAAAACGGGAAAACCCTGTGCAATTGTTGTCATCACAACAGATAAATGCTACGAAAACCGCGAGTGGGAATGGGCCTATCGCGAGACAGACAGGCTCGGGGGATACGATCCGTACAGTAATTCAAAAGCCTGTGCGGAACTTGTCGTTTCTGCCTATAGAAACTCATTTTTTCATCCTGCCGAGTATCAGAAACATGGCATAGCGCTGGCTTCTGTGCGCGCTGGCAATGTGATTGGCGGCGGTGATTGGGCAGACAATCGACTAATCCCGGACATCATTCGTGCCTATGAAGAAGGACGCTCTGTACGCATCCGTAATCCTCACGCCATCCGTCCATGGCAACATGTTCTTGAGCCACTTCGAGGCTACATTGCCGTTGCGGAACACTTGCTGGAGTTTGGTTCTGCCTATGGTGAAGCATGGAATTTCGGCCCGGAACAGTCTGACGCGCAGCCGGTAGAGTGGATCGTTCGCGAACTAGCTGAGCTATGGGGCAATGGTGCAAAATGGGAACTCGAAGGTGGCATTCAGCCGCATGAAGCCCAAAATCTTAAGCTGGATTACTCAAAAGCTCTGTATCGCATGGGGTGGAAGCCGGCTCTGAGCCTGAAAGATGCACTTAAAATGACCGCTGACTGGTACTGGGCTAAAGGTAAGGGACAAGAGATGCACTCTTTCACAATCGCCCAAATCTCCCAGTACGAATCTTTAAGCGATAAGATGACAAAGACGGGCATTTCCTGCCAGAGGGACGAACGTGAGCAATAGTAGAAAAGAAGAGCTTCGGGCTGCTATTCAGCAGCTCACGACCGAGTATTACCAAGAAGCCTTTCCGGCAAAGTCCTTTGTGCCTGGAGAAAGCCATGTCCCTGTTTCAGGTCGCTTCTTTGATGAAAAGGACGTCTTTGCAGTTGTCGATTCCGGGCTGGATTTTTGGCTGACAGCAGGCCGCTTTGCTGAGCTTTTTGAATTCAAATTTGCCAAATTTCTGGGCTTGCGCGATGCTCGCCTGGTTAACTCCGGTTCTTCGGCAAACTTGGTAGCAATCTCCTGCCTGACCTCGCCCACACTGGGAGATCGTCAGCTTAAGCCGGGAGATGAAGTCATTACGGTTGCTGCGGGCTTTCCCACGACCGTAGCCCCCATCGTGCAAAACGGTCTGGTTCCGGTCTTCATTGACGTTGAGCTGGAAAATTACAATGCAGACACTTCACAGCTTCAGGCTGCGCTTAGCCCGCGCACTAAAGCCATCATCTTTGCGCACACGCTGGGCAACACCTTTGACGTGCAGGCCGTTGCAAAATTCGCCCGCGCCAATAACCTGTGGCTGATTGAAGATTGCTGTGACGCGCTTGGTTCCACCTTTGAAGGCCGCATGGTCGGCAGCTTTGGTGATATTGCAACCTTCAGCTTTTATCCCGCGCACCACATCACCATGGGCGAGGGCGGTTGCGTGGCCACCAACAAGCCGCAACTCACCAAGCTGATCGAATCTTTCCGAGACTGGGGTCGCGACTGCTGGTGTGCTCCCGGAAAAGACAACACATGCGGCAAACGCTTTGACTGGCAACTGGGCGACCTGCCCTACGGATACGACCACAAGTACACATACTCGCACATGGGCTACAACTTGAAGGTCTCGGATATGCAAGCAGCGGTGGGCTGCTCGCAACTGGAAAAGGTCCGGGAGTTCATCGCGTCGCGCAAAAAGAACTTCGCTGCGTTGTCCGCAGGCCTGCAGGATCTACAGGATGTGTATCTGCTGCCAACAGCAACTGCTGGAAGTGACCCCAGCTGGTTCGGTTTCCCGATTGCGGTGCGTCCGGAATCGGGAATTGAGCGCGACACCGTTATTCGCTTCCTGAATGATCGCAAGATTGGCACGCGCCTTTTGTTCGCGGGCAATCTGACCAAACAGCCGGCCTTCAACCACGTCAAATATCGCGTAATCGGCGACCTGAAAAATACCGACTATGTGATGAACAACGTCTTCTGGGTGGGTGTTTATCCCGGGCTGAGCGAAGAGATGATTGAGCATATGCTGAATTCTCTACGAGAGGTTGCGAAACACTGATGCGCTGTCTTGTCACAGGAGCTTCTGGTTTTCTTGGAGCTTGCTTGGTTCAGAAACTGCTGGAACGTCAGCACGAGGTCACCATATTGCTGCGTCCGAACGGCTGTCCGGTGCGTTTACAGGGTTGTTTGGAGCGAGTAAGCATACTGTATGGAAGCCTTGAGGACCTTTCCGAATTAGAAGCAGAACTGCAACAGAAACCTGTCGATGCGGTTTTTCATCTCGCTTGGTCTGGAGTTACGGGCGAATTTCGCAACAGCACGGAACCAGCTATACAAAACCTCATCGGCTCATTGCGCCTCTGGGATCTATTGCGCAAAAATAGCTGCTCAGTCTTCATCGGAGTGGGTTCGCAGGCTGAATACGGTCCACAGGCCATAGCATTGGCTGAGAATCTGCCCACCTCGCCACAAACTGTTTATGGGGCTTCCAAGCTTGCTTTGGGTGTTCTCCTCAAGCAGCTTTGCTCGAGCACGGGTATGCGCTTTACCTGGATGCGTTTGTTGTCTGCTTACGGTCCCGGAGATGATGAGCGCCACATGGTTCCCAGCCTGATAAACGCCCTGCTTCACGGTGAAAAACCAGCGCTTACAGCAGGCGAACAGATATGGGACTATCTGTATGTGGACGACGCTGCGACTGCGCTTTGTGCGGTTCTGGAGAATAAAGCTTCAGGTATCTTCAATCTTGGATCCGGCCAACCCTGTGTGTTGCGAGACTTTGTTACTCTGTTGCGCGACAGCATTAACCCGGCATTGCCGTTGGGCTTTGGCGAAACGCCATATCGCCCGGATCAGGTGATGTATCTGGAAGCAGACATCAGTCGCTTGACTGCGGCAACTGGATGGAAGCCCACAACCAGTCTCGCGGAAGGAATTCGCAAAACCGTAGAATGGTATAGAAATCAAGGAGCAATACATGCAGGCAAACGTGGATGAATTGACCGTGATAGCCGCAAAATTGCGCGCCCACGCCGTTCTTATGGTTCACAAGTCAGGAGCCTCGCATCTGGGCAGCTGTCTTTCTATTGCGGACATTCTTGCCTGCCTTTACTGGAATACCTTGCACGTAGCTCCAAAGCGTCCCGACTGGCCGGAGCGCGATCGTTTTATTTTGAGTAAGGGACACGCCGCAGCAATGGTCTACGCGACATTAGCGGAGCGCGGCTTTTTCCCCCTTGACGAACTGGCAACATACTGTAAATCTGGTTCGCGCCTCACCGGGCATATCACCAGTGGTGTACCAGGCGTGGAGTTTTCCTCCGGTTCTCTGGGTCACGGATTGCCAGTGGGTTGCGGTATGGCCTTGGCTGCAAAACGGGAAAATCTGCCCGGTCGAACCGTAGTGCTGTGCAGCGACGGCGAACTGGATGAAGGATCGAATTGGGAGGCAGTGCTTTTTGCTCCACAGCACAAGCTGGATAACCTGCTGTTGATTGTGGACTACAACAAAATTCAGAGTTATGGACGCGTGAAGGAAGTACTCGATCTGGATTCGCTGGCCGACAAATTTCGCGCTTTTCGGTGGGCAGTGCGTGAGGTGAATGGCCACAATATGCAGCAACTTGTTGATACCTTTTCAGCTTTTCCCTTTGAACCCGGTAAGCCAAATGTGGTGATTGCCAACACGGTGAAAGGAAAAGGCGTGAGCTTTATGGAGGATCAACTGGCTTGGCACTACAAAACGCCAAACACAGAACAGGTAGCAGCTGCGATGCACGAACTGGGAGTGAATCTATGAGAACTGCGTTTATTAAGCAGTTATGCGCGATTGCAGAACAGGACGAACGCGTTTGGCTTTTATGCGGTGATTTGGGATATAACGTGCTCGATGTCTTTGCAAACAACTTTCCGGCACGTTATCTTAATGCTGGTGTGGCTGAGCAAAATATGACAGGCACGGCAGCAGGGCTGGCACTCCAGGGGAAGACCGTCTTCACTTATTCCATAGCGAATTTTCCTGTGATGCGCTGCCTGGAACAAATCCGTAACGATGTCTGTTATCACAACCTGAATGTCAAAATTGTTGCTGTAGGTGGGGGGCTTGCCTATGGTAGCCATGGATATACACATCACGGCGTCGAGGACCTTGCCGTGATGTCAGCAATGCCGAATCTCACAATAGCAGCCCCCGCAGACCCAATTGAGGCGCGTGCTATTACGTCCATTCTTGCGAATCTTCCAGGCCCTGCGTATCTTCGTCTGGGTAAAGCAGGTGAGCCGGTGCTGCATGCAGCGGGTACAAAGGTTGAGTTGGGCAAGGCCATTCAGGTTGCAGACGGAAGTGATCTTACCATCATCAGTATCGGAGGCATGCTTGGCACCGTATTACAGGCCGCTGAGGAGTTGCACAAGCGTGGAATCCACCCCCGCCTTTTGAGTATGCCATTCCTGATCCCGCTGGACACGGAGGCCATTCTTAAGGCAGCGGAACAAACTGGAGCTATTTTGACAGTGGAAGAACATGGCTCTGGTGGCCTTGGCACTGCGGTTGCAGAGGCTCTGGCTATCAGCGGACGTACAGTCGCATTTCGTCCTCTGCGTCTTGCCAAAGCCCCTATCAAGGTGTCTGGCTCACAGCAGGAGTTGAGGTCTGCGCAGGGACTTAGTGTAGAAGGAATCATTGAAACCGCAGAAGTGCTTTGCCTTAGCCCAAAGCCTAGGGTGATGCGCTAATGGAAAAAATCGATCATAACCCTTGCTCTGACGCAGAAAAACAGATATCTCCGGTGCGCAGTGCACTGTCTTCTCGCCTCAAACATATGATGGGGCTTGATCGGGCCATTGCTTTTACGGTTCTTGCGCGTGGCTGGAGCACCGTGTCAGGTGTTGTCACGGTCCTTCTTATTGCTCGTTTTCTCTCTCCTGCAGAGCAGGGATACTACTACACCTTCTCGAGCTTGGTTGCGCTGCAAATTGTCTTCGAACTGGGTTTTTCCTTCGTCATTTTGCAGTTGGCAGCTCATGAACGTGCGCATCTGAAGATCCGGGACGACGGCACAATCGAAGGTGACCCTGTTGCCCGCTCTCGTCTTGCCTCTATTTTTCAAAAAACTATTCGGTGGTATACCATCGGTGCCTTGCTAATGGCGGCGTTTTTGCTGCCTGTCGGCTTTCATTTTTTTCTTGCTCATCGCCAGCCGGGCCCCCCCGTTTTATGGCAACTACCATGGATTGCGGCTGTCTTGGCAACGACACTAACCTTTCAGATGGATCCGCTCTTCGCGTTTCTTGAGGGGTGTGGGCGTATCCACCAAGTAGCATGCATGCGATTTACCCAAGCGTTTGCAGGAAGCCTGATGGCCTGGGCAGCTTTTTTTATGCACCACGGACTCTTTGCTCCGGCCTTGGTCATTAGTGGGCAGGCAATTGCGGGTGGCTGCTTCCTTTTCTCTCAACGTACATTGTTACTGCCTCTTTTTCACCTCAATACATCTGGGCATGTAGTGAGTTGGCGCCGAGAGATTTGGCCATTTCAGTGGAGAATTGCCATCAGCTGGCTCTGTGGTTACTTTATTTTTCAGCTTTTCAATCCGGTTTTGTTTGCATATCGAGGTGCAGCCGAAGCTGGGAGGATGGGAATGTCCCTTTCTATTGCTTCCGCACTCAGCGCTATTGCCATAGCATGGATGAGCACGAAAGCCTCTCCATTTGGGATGCTGGTTGCACGAGGCGAGCATAAGACACTGGATCAACTCTTTTTTCGCACGCTCTGGCAGTCTTCTTGCTTACTGGCCACAGGCATTGTGACCCTATTATTATCCCTTGACATAGTAATGCAGCGCTTTCCGCAGTTAGCAGTACGTGTATTGCCATTACCCATCTTTGGCTTGCTACTGGCCACAGTTTTCTGTAACCATTTTGTATTCAGTGAGGCGCTATATTTGCGTGCTCACGCGCGCGAACCGTTTCTCCTACATGCAATTACCGTTGGCATACTCACTGCCTGTAGTACCTTGATCCTGGGTAAGTTATGGGGGGCTCAGGGAGTAACCATCGGCTATTTCTGCACCGGCGGAATTTTCGGTCTCGCTTTTGGCACATATATCTTCATCACCAAACGTCGGCAATGGCACACAGGGCATGTCACAGAGGAATCAAATACGCTATGACCCATTCAAGCTCATTACCTGAACACCCCCTTCTCAGTTTTACAATTCCAACCTATAATCGTGCAACATTTCTCGGTCGGCTTCTTGCCGTGCTTCTGCAAGACCTCAAAGCTGAGGACCGCGTTGAGGTAATTGTCTCAGATAATGCTTCTACCGACGATACCTCGGCAGTGGTTGCTGCTTACCAACAGCAAGGACTTCCAATACGCTATCTTCGTAATGAGACGAACCTCGGACCTGACTTTAACATACTACAGTGCTATGAGAATGCAGGTGGAGTTTATACTTGGATATTTGGAGACGATGATCTGATTGTGCCTGGCACGATGAAACGCATACTTGATGCGCTTTCACCGCAACAGTATGATCTTGTCTTCGTTCGCGCCTATAATTCACAGAACAAGACCGCTCCGCGTTCGATATTCACTTCGGCTTCGGACCTTGAGTTGGAAAAAGCTGAAGACCTTGCACGTCACGTCCATGTTTTTTTTACGTTTATTTCCGGCATGATAATCAACAAAAAACGCATTTCTTCGTTGCCTCATAAACCATTTGACTCTTTATTGGGAAGCTATCTGGTCCAACTTGGCCCCATCTACACTATGCTTAATCATCATCGTAGGAGTCTCCTTATTCGTACTCCCTTGGTTGCCGCTACAAGCAATCGCAGCGTAAAATATGCCCTTTATGGAATATTTGGTCCTACTCTTGACCGAATCACCCGCGAATGGGTAGACAAAAAATCCATTCAGCAGACTATTATCAATGGAACCATCCAGACATTCTTTCCATCATTTTTACTCTTGTCCAAGATGTCCGTAGTATCTTCTATCTCAGAAAATCCTCACGAAATTCTTAGCCCATGCTTCTGCAGAAATTTTCGGTACTGGCTATTCGATTATCCAATTTGCACTCTGCCAATTCCATTCGCAAAAATCTGGTTTTTGACGGTAAAGGTCATCAATAAGGTTGACAAGTTGTTTGGGAATCCACTGGTGAGATTATGGGTAAAGCAATGACAGGTAATAACTTTCTGAGGAAAACAACGAAGTTCATTTCTGTAAATGGACCGTATTTGTTTATCTGTGAGTTAGGTCGCCGCGTGGGAATTGTTTTCCGGCGTTTGATGTTGGCAAGAAAATTAGGCTGCCCGGATATTTCTATTGGTCCGCGATGCTATCTACGTGGCTTGACCTGCATTCATATTGGAAAGAAATTTCGGGCAGGTGAAGGGCTATGGATGGAAGCAATTGTGGCCTACAACCAGCAGTCTTTCTCTCCATCTATCGTCATCGGTGATAACGTGTCAGTAAGTCATTGGGTTCACATTGCTGCCACGCATAAGGTACAGATTGAAGACGGTGTGTTAATTGGAAGTAAAGTCTTGATTACCGATCATAATCATGGCCAGTATCGCAACGGAACAGATAACGTCAATCTTGCCCCTTCTTTGCGTCTGCTCGATCAAGACAGAATTGTCGTGATCGGCAAAAATACCTGGCTGGGGGACGGAGCGGTGGTTATGCCTGGAGTTACCATTGGAGAGGGATGTGTCATCGGTGCCAATGCTGTGGTTACACAAGATATTCCTCCCTTTACTGTTGCTGCAGGAATCCCAGCAAAAGTGCTTAGTCGGTTTGAATTTTCATCTCAGACCTGGAGAAAGCTTTAATGGTTCGTGCTTCCTGCACCATAGCATTACTCAATTATCTTCCTTACGCACAGGTGCGCCGCGGAGTTGAGTATGTTTTTCTTAAGTATACTGGGGCGATGGGCGTTGGCATAAGCCAAGGTCGAGCGCTTAGGAGCGGCAGGCAAGCCCAGGTGACGCAGTTTGCCTTCGCTGGCGGCCAAGCCGTTGGTGATGTCACGCAAGCTGTTGACTGAACCCAACTGACAAAACAACATCGCCACCAACTGGCCCCAACAAGTGAAGCCTTTGGCATTGCGTTCGGCTTCATCCTTGCGAACGGCGGAATCGAAATCGGCGCGTGGGATCAACTTCAAGACTTGGGAGAAAATGCTGCATACTATGGACAAGGCTGCGTCCTCCTCTGACGGTCAAGTTCTAGACAAACCCAACCTATCAGATCGATGCAGCCTTACCTCCATACCAGACTTACTGCTGAAACTCCTGTTTTGGACAACAGTGAGTTTGAATAACATCTCTACGAAGAATAATGAGAGGAGTTGGTAATACCGTGAGCGAGGATAAGGAGCACAAGAAGATTCTTCTAACAGGTGGAAGCGGCACACTGGGCTACAACATTCTAAGACGGTTGGCTGATGACCCGCGATATTCTGTAGCTGCTCCCGTGCGGGATATTCACTCATCGGTTGTTCAGAAATTTGCCGGGCAGGTTCAATTTATCGAGCACGACCTGAGTGATGCCATTCATACAGCACAGATCTTCGAGCGACTCAACCCTGATATCATCGTGCATTGTGCAGCAAGCGGACTGAGACCCCCAAGGGGATCTTGGTTCGACCTTATGCAGTTCAATGTAGTATCAACCATGCGTCTGTTTCAGATGAACTGCAGGTTAGACAAATATTCGCATTTTATTTATGTCAGTACCGGATTGGTGTATCGAGAACAAGCAAGACCATTAGCGGAAGAGGATGCTATTGAGACCTTGCATCCCTATGGCGCGAGTAAAGCCGCTACTGATCTTATGTTACAAGCGGCTTCTGCCGAATTCAAACGGAGACTAACCATTCTGCGCCCATTTGCATTTACCGGGCAGCATGATGGAGGCAAACGGCTCTTTCCTCTCATTCTTGAGGCTGCAGCAGAAGGACGCAAGCTGGGCCTAACGGCCGGGACTCAAATTCGCGATTTTTGTGCAGTTGACGATATTGCCGAGGCTGTTAGCAAGGTTATTGAGAGAGACAAGTCGCAACTCATCGACATCTTCAATCTTGGTAGCGGACTTAGCCACTCTCTTCGACATATCATTGAGATGGTATGCAACGAGTTGGAACTGAAAGTTGATCTTGCTTTTGGTGAAAGCAAAATGCATTCTTATGAACCGCATAATCTGGTGGCCAACATTTCCCGCGCTGAGTCGGTACTTGGTTGGAAACCAGAAGTCAGTTTGCCCTTCGCTGTCTGGGAGTTGGCACAGGAGATTGCACCAAATCTGAAGTTGAAGTGCCCTGGGAGGAAATTTGAGCAACTGTGAGTTGTCTGTCGTTATGCCAGCATATCGCGAGGCAGAGGCACTGCGTAAATTTTTGCCCATGCTTGTCTCTTCGGTAAAAGCATTAAGTGAATCATCCGAAATTTTGGTTGCAGACTCCATGCTGCCGCTGGATGACACAAAAGAAGTTTGTGCTCAATATGGCGTGCGACACATCTATCGTATGGGTGGAAATGCGTACGGAGATGCTGTGCGCACGGGCATCGACAATTCTTTAGGTCGCTATGTTCTTTTGATGGACGCTGATGGGTCACACAATCCGGGCGATCTCGCCCGCCTGTGGAACATGCGCAACGAATACGATATTGTCATTGGTTCTCGATATATCAAGGGTGGAAGTACTGAAAATCCCGCAGTTCTAATCTGGATGAGTAGAATCCTTAACTACATATACAGGTTTGCTTTCCGCTTAAAGATAAGCGACGTCAGCAACAGCTTTCGCCTTTACAAAGGGGAGCAATTACGCTCCTTGAAGTTGCAATCCAGCGACTTTGAAATCGTAGAAGAGATCCTGATCCGCCTCACCTTTGGGTCCTCAAAGGCGACTGTGACCGAAGTGCCTGTAACCTTTGAACAACGCAAGGCCGGAAAAAGTAAGCGAAATCTTCCTGCTTTTATGGTGAAGTATTTAGGATCTATCATGGTCATGAGAAAGTATCGCAGTGCAGAACTGAAAAACGGAAAGCGGAGAGGATAGCATGACTTATCTGGTAACGGGCGGGTGCGGTTTTGTAGGGAGCAACCTGACGGCTAATTTAATTCGTCGGGGAGAACATGTGGTGGTAGTTGATAACTTTGCGCGTCCCGGGACCCCTGCAAATCTGGCATGGCTCAAGAGCATCGGTAAGTTCGAGTTTTTCCATGCAGACACACGCAACAGCCACGATTTAGAAACTATCTTCCGTAAATTCAAAATCGAGTGTGTGTTCCACTTGGCCGGACAGGTCGCAATGACCACATCACTTGAGAATCCACGGCGCGATTTTGAAGTCAATGTACTGGGTTCAATTAATGTATTGGAGTGCGTGCGTCTGCTGGCGCCGCAGGCAACGATTGTGTATGCCTCGAGTAACAAGGTTTATGGTGAATTGGACGAAACCAGTCTAGTCGAAACCGATACGCGCTACGAACCCGCGGGCAAAAAAGAAATCGATGAACGGGCCCGACTGGAATTTTTCACACCATATGGCTGCTCCAAGGGTTCTGCAGACCAATACATGCAGGAATATGCTCGTAATTTTGGCCTGAATACAGTGGTTTTCAGGCACTCTACGATTTATGGAGGACGCCAGATATCAACGTTTGATCAAGGGTGGGTAGGTTGGTTCTGCCAGAAAGCGCTTGATACGCTGATAGATCCCACCACAACTTTCACAATTAATGGAAACGGGAAGCAGGTCCGCGACCTGCTGCATGTTTCAGATGCAGTTGAGTGCTATCTGGCAGCACATGAACATATTGCAAAGGCTAGGGGGCAAGCATTCAATATTGGTGGTGGATACCAGAACAGCATGTCTCTACGCGAACTTTTTTTGCATCTCGAAAACATGGTCGGTGTTAGGTTGAATCCGCAGGAACTTCCTTGGAGAGCGAATGACCAGAAGTATTTTGTAGCCGATAATTTAAAAGTGGGCAAGACGACGATGTGGTTGCCAAAAATGAGCAAAGAAGATGGAATTGCAGATGCAATTGATTGGGAGCGTTCACGCAGGAGAGCTGGCGCATCCAGATAATGAGTCTCTTATTTGCAAAGCGAGGGTGCGTTCTTCCAACGAAGGCTGTCTCCACACACCCACAACTAGCTTTGTCGACACAGCTCTTCCTGTGCACCGGGTTTTCTGCTGCTCACTCCCTACTTGGACTGAGTGAGTTTATTTTTTGAGGGACTCAGGTAGTCTTGTAAGAATGCCAAAAAGGGGATTTAACAGTGATGAACCAGAATATTGCTCCCACAAAAAGGGGGACAAAAATGATTTTTTGGTTGTATATCCTTTTCGCTCTGGTCGCAGTCTTTTACCTGCCCACCCTGTTTCCAGGAAAACAGGTTGAAGCAGACTCCTATATTTTTGGTTATAACAACCATATAGGATTTCTTTTATTTGTCGTATTTACATTTATTGGTGCGTTCTGGTCGCAAGTGTTTCATTGGAACCTATCACCCCCTGCATCTTCCAATAAAGTATCTCCAAAAACTTTATGGATATGTTTGGGCGGAGTATGCATAATCTGCTTTTTTATATATATATTGACGTCACGATTGAGCGGCTACGGTGAATCGACATACTTTATCAATCGCATTGAACTCACAGCCAAAGGTATGCGCCCCTATCTTGATTTTGAATTTGCCTATGGTCCGTTGTTTATTTACATTCCTCTTGCAATAAGTCGCTGTTTCCACATAACTATACCCAACGCATATTATCTGTTTTGGGCACTGTGCCATCTTGGTGGAACATGGACACTGGCAATTATTATTAATAAGTTAGATTTTGGTAGTCTGCAGAAGAATCAGGTTTTTATTCTGCTATATATGGCATTGCTTCCTGGCTATATCTATGCTGGAATCAATTATACGGCAGGACGTTTTTTGCTGGCACCACTTCTAGGGCTCATGCTCTATCAAATTCTTCAAAGCAACACAATGAAGAGCTACTTTTTCGGCGTTTTTTTTACTACCTTTTCAGCTGCTTTGCTACTAGCGGTTTCCCCTGAGATTGGGGTTGGTTTCAGCATTTCTGCGATTTCTTATTATATCCTATGCAATCTTCGAACGCAAAAAAAACATTGGATATTACCACTAGCCATCTTACTAGCATTATTAGCTGCTCTTATTCTTGAGGCAAATCATTTTCAACTGTTTTATTTAATGAGGCATATGGAGGATGGCGGATTTAATTTCCCTATTATTCCCTCCGAACATATTCTTCTCTTCTTCTTTTCAGTTTTTGTAGCCGCATCCTATTTTGCCAGAAATTTGCTGTGTGCTGAACTGCGCTCAAACACGACTTTATTGTTGCTTATTTCCGTTCCCTCACTGGCGGCTTGCCTAGGGCGTTGTGACCCCGGCCACGTACTTTACGACGGAATCATAATATTTATGTTTGTATTGTTGTGCACATCAAACTTGCCCAGAATCTGGGGCTGGTATCGTGCCGCTTTTGTACTTATTTTTGTTATTTTATCCGGTATTAGTACTTTGTCTTTGTACAAAAACGAATTTGGACGTGCGGTAATCTCCTATTTGATCAATTCACCTGCACTTTCGAATTCTCGTCTTGGAACATTCTCCAATACTATGGAAAAACGCGCTATAACTAGTGAGTACGGTCGCGATGGTATGGAACGACTTAGTCAGTTTAAGGCCAAGGCGATGATGGATGCGCGCTTGGATATACCTCGAGGTTTGTCTAATCACCTGCACGGAGTTGCTAATGTACCTTTTTCCTATACTGCCACTCATAACCCTCAAGGGTTGGATTTCGGGTTCTATGATGGTTTGATTGATGTATTCGATCCACAAGCAGTTAAAGCTAAAATAGCAGAACTGGAACAGACCCCGGATAGAGCGTTAATTATGCCTGCACAGTACGATAAATACTGCCTGTCATATCCAAATCAACATCGGGAAAATATGATTAGCGCATTGTTTATGTTTCCTTTTCATAACAAGGTAGTCCATACACAAAACCTGTATGCTCCCCTGTGCAGCTATATAGACGAACATTATGATGTAGCCGTTCCTTGGCAGCAATCTGTCGATGGATACTCCACGTGGATAAGAAAACCTTGAGGTGTCAGTCACCGTCGTGCTCAAGCAACACATGTAGACGACGATTGATGTGGACCCGGAAATTCTGACCACAAACGGGCGATGAGATAAGTGGAAGACTGACGTGGCCCCGGAAAATCGGACAGCTGGATAAGTGGAAGCGCGGCTCCCGAACCAGCCACTAAAATGGCAGGAAAGAGGAGCAAAGATGGCGCGACGTCCCCGTCGGAACCACACAGCGTCCTTCAAGGCAAAGGTGGCATTGGCCGCCCTGAAGGGCGACAAGACACTGGCCGAGTTAGCGCAACGGTTTGATATTCATCCCAACCAGATCACCGAGTGGAAGAGCGTATCGCTCCGGCGAAGCCCATGGTAGACCGGTCTGGGAGCGCTGGGGTAGGCTTACTTTGCCAGATTGGCCTCGTAAGCGGCAGGAGTCAGAGCAGGCAGGGACTGTATGGAGCGGTCTGCCACCTTGGCGTTGATAGCAAGTCGGGCATTGTGCACTCAGTCTGCACCTCTGCGGCCAGCGTGGCGGACAAACATATGCTGCCTGACTTACTGCACGGCGCAGAGAAGAAAGTCTGGGGAGACGCAGGCTATCAAGGACAAACCGAGGCAATTCATGCGGCCGCGCCCGGGGCGCAAGATATGACCAGCCGCCGCACCAAGTTCAAAAATTATGTAGACGAAGAAGCCAAGCGCAAAAATACGACCAAGGCCAGAGTTAGATCGAAGGTGGAGTGGTGTTTCCGCATTCTGAAGCGCGTTTTTGGATTTACCAAGGTGCGCTATCGTGGCTTAAGGAAGAACCACGAGTGGCTTTGCGCGGCCTTTGCCCTGGTTAACCTTTACCAAAATCGCAAACGGCTGGTCGCGCTGGGGGCGTAGTGTCTCTGGAGGCCGGAAAACGGCCTCCAGAGACAAAAAACAACCACGTAGAGCCCGCGCCTGGATGCAACTGAACCCGCAATTCTGGCTATAACTGCTTCCGAACCCATTGCATTATAATTACACCGCAAAATCGCGGGTTGTGCAGAGGCTCCTTAGTGCGACTAATGAATCTTCACATCGCATTTCAATTACGAGGGTAAGCGTCATCCACAGGCCGTATTGCGCGGGAGCTCATCTTGTGAATCGAGATCTCAAGTGTCCACGTATTTTTAAGTGGACACATGAGATCAGGCGGGATTGGTCAGAGATTCCGAGAAGTTCCAGGGCAGAAGTTCGGAGATGCGCGAGATAGGCCAATCTGGAATCTTTTCGAGGACGCGCTGCAGATAGAGTTCCGGCTCAACGCCGTTGAGCTTGGCTGTGCCGATCAACGAATAGATCGCAGCGGTGGAGTGACCGCCAGCATCCGATCCACAAAACAGATAATTCTTACGACCAAGCGCGACCGCGCGCAGGGCTCTTTCGGCCGCGGAGTTGTCGATCTCGATTGTGCCATCGTCGAGATAGCGCGTAAGCGCACGCCATCGCGCGAGCGCATAGCGAATCGCCAGGGCCGTGTCGGACTTCGGCGACAAACGTGTCAGCATCTTGTTGAGCCAATCATGAAGTTCGTCCGCGAGCGGTCGACTGCGTGACTGGCGCACTTGCTGGCGAAGGTCAGGAGGCTTGCCGCGCACGTCGCTCTCGATGACATAGAGTGCACCGATGCGCTCGACTGCTTCAGCGGCCATCACGGAGTTGGTTGCCACCTGAATGTCATAAAACTTGCGCCGAACATGAGCCCAACACGCGGCCTCATGAATCTTGCCGCCTTCATAAAGGTGATGAAATCCAGCGTAGCCATCTGCCTGCAATGTGCCTCTGAAGTTGCTCAGATGCTGGCGCGGATGCTCGCCCTTTCGGTCGGGCGTGTACGCGAACCAGATGGCAGCAGGCGCATCAGAAGCGGCCGGGCGGTCATCGCGTACATAGGTCCATAACCGCGCGGTTTTGGTTTTACCTGTGCCTGGAGCAAGCACGGGAATCGGTGTGTCGTCTGCATGAATCTTGCCCGCCTCGAGCACGTGCTTGCGTGTGGCATCGACGAGTGGCGCCAACAGATGACTGGCGTGGCCGACCCAGTCGGCCAGTGTCGAACGATCGAGTTCGATGCCTTCACGAGCGAAGATCTCCGACTGTCGATAAAGTGGCAGATGGTCGCAGAACTTCGCGATCAGCACATGCGCCAGCAATGCAGGACCAGCAATGCCGCGCTCGATCGGCCTTGACGGCGCAGGAGCCTGCACAATGCAATCGCACTTCGCGCAGGCCATCTTCACGCGCACGTGACGGATGACTTTATACGTTGCAGGCACGCGCTCAAGAATCTCCGCGACATCTTCGCCGAGCTTGTGCAACGCTCCGCCACACTCCGGGCACGCTTGTTCCGGCGGCAGATGTGTATGCACTTCGCGCGGCAGCTGCTCAGGCAGCGGACGACGTGCGGACTTCGCTTTAGGTGAAGTGGGTTGTGACTGTGGGCGTGCAGCGATGACTTCCGACTCGCGCGTCTCAAGTTCTTCGAGCTTGAGCTCAAGCTGTTCGAGTTCGTGTGCGACCTTCTCGCTCTTCTTGCCGAAGAGCATCCGCTGCAACTTGGCAATGACCAGCTTGAGATGTTCGATCTCGCTGTCGCTGCTGATGCGCTTCTCGCGCTCTGCGATGAGCAATGCAATCAGCGCTTCGCGATCAAGCGAATTTAGATCGGCAACAACAGGGCTGAGCGCATCTGCCATCGCAAAAAGTATGCCATAAACGCGTCGAAGAAAGCGATGAAAAGATCGCTGTCTAACCGGCCATCGGCGGTTGCCATGTACGCGCAGGCTGCCGCCAATCAATGCCTTCGAGTAACATCGATAACTGCGCTCGTGTGAGCGACACCGTTCCCTCTGCGGCTTGCGGCCAAACAAATCGTCCACGTTCAAGACGCTTCTGCAGCAGGCACAGCCCGTCGCCATCGAACCAGAGAACCTTGATCAGATCACCGCGCTTGCCGCGAAAGACGAAGACGTGTCCAGAGTATGGAGCCTGCTTGAGCACAGTCTCGACCATCGTGCTGAGGCCGAGAAATCCGCGCCGCATGTCGGTAAAGCCTGCAGCGATCCAGATGTGCGTGCCAGGAGGAAGATCGATCACGAGCGCAGCATCTCCACGACCGCGCGCAGCAAATGCATGTCTGTCTCTGCGCTGATCTGAATAGAAATGCCGCCTGAAAACTCAATGCGGATCGCAGTGTTCTCATGCACAGGTGGCACTGCTGCTACTTCTATGTTGCTTGATGCTGCCTCTTCAACCACGACCGGCAACAACTTCGCACGAGGCTTCGGACCGCTGTCAAGAATGCCCTTGCGATACTCGTAGCGCCACTGAAAAACCTGGTTGGAGTTCACGCCGTGCTCACGCGCCACGCGGGCAATCGACGTGCCCGGCGCAAAGGTCGCCTCCACGATGCGGCGCTTCTCCTCTGCCGAACGGTGGATGCGCTTCGACGCAGCTGGCTTGCTATCACCTTCGATGACTTCGCTCACTCTGTCATCGTCGGTCAGAATCCCGCGTCACACAAGACGGTCGTCAGATGACGCTTACTTACGAGGAGTCACAAGCAGTGTACATCATTCACCCACTATCGCTCCTGCTACAAGATGGGGTTCGCGTAGCGCTCACGCAATATCCAGCCCAATCGTAGTCGGTTTTAACATGGGATCTTCCTTCTTGTGCAGAGCTTATCAACTCTCCTCTTCGAGGCGGGTCCATCCCATTAGGTCAAGTAGAAGCAGTTGAAAGCTGCCTTCTGAGAATCTTGGGCGTGGGACTATCTCCTCACTCCCTGCGTATATAGGGTACGCATTTTAGGGGCAAGGTCACTAGCCACTGCACACATACCATTTGTACTGGAAAAAATACATGCGACTAATACTATCCAGATATATGAAAATGTTAAATCTGGGACATCTATAGCCGCATTCATGATACAACCAATAACGAGCCATATATACTCATGGCCTTTGGAACTTTTAGCTACACTAACGACCATGGCACAAAACAAAACAAACCCAGCTACACCGACATTACTTAATAAATACGCTATCAAGCTTGACGGTCGATTACTTCCAAAACCGACCCCCATGTAGTGCGTGTTTTTGAGTATTTCCAGCGTAAACAAATCTGATGCAGTCCTCGCCATAAACGATCCAGAATCTCCCTTTTCGAAGGTAAACGTAAATATCAAGCGATTAACGCTTGGCACAAGCATAATCAGAGTCACTCCTACGAGGACAGGCACTATAAGCATAAGCCTGCGCTTTAGGTGCAGTATATTTAAACGAGTGGGTGATACGAAGGGGTGATATACCAATAATGGAGCCACAAATAATATGGCTAACGACAGCAATGACCCTGAAGAGCAAATTAATACAACCAAAAACAAAGACAATACTACCTCACGAATGTATATTCCGTATTTCAAATTGCAGATATAAAAATACGTCCAATACGATACCGCCACAACTCCAGCCATAGACGGCTCACTAAACAGTCCTGGATTCCTGAGGGGGGCAGTGGTAATCTCTACTGGCGGGTTTGAAGGATTATTGCGAAATAAACTATCAGGAAGAACCGTCCCGGTCATTTGCATGACAGCTTGCAAGGCAACGACCAAAAATAAAACATAAAAACATGCAATAAATGCGCTATTAAAACTTTTACTCTTTCCGGTCTGAATAGCTATAATTAATACAGAACAATTGATCAGTAAGTATGCGCTCTGAACAAAATTATTAATACTTAGATCAAGTTCTGCTTTTGATACAAGGCATAGGTCTATACCGTCTTTTGGATCGCAAACATGTGTCCCCTTAAATACACAGGGAAAAATTAATGCGGTAACAATTGAGTACATGCAAAAAATAAGTACTATTAAGCTCGTCTTCTTCCTCAATAATCTACGATTCGGACTAAACATCCAATCCAAGCACGCCCGGGCGATCAGGCAAACAGCTACCAGATAATATGGCTGAATCCCTCTGTCGCCAAAAGAGAGACAATACCCTCCTTGAAACAAACTAGACACAGCCAATAGTGCAAACATCTGCTGCAGTCCTCGAGCAAAGCAACAAACAGCCGCTATCAGAAAAACACATCCGAGAATCGTTGGCACTTAGATCTGCACCCTTCCAATAAAAAGCATCATACCCTGTCTTATGCGTCCTTTGCCTTGCCTATTTACAAACATCCTGCACATCCCTTAGTCAAACGTGACTTTCGGTTTAGCATCTTCGCGTGAGGTTTAGGTACATTGCTGATGTCTGAATCATGTACAAATCCATTTTGGATTGCTGGGAGTCCTAATTTCCAGCAACAGGATTGCAAAGTAGTGATCATTGCGGAACTATTTTCATGAGTCACCTAAATGGTGACCGACGAAAATTAGATTACACGCCGCAGCCCCGTCAATCAAGGCGGTCCTGCAGATATTTAGTACACAATCAAATAGACCGTTAACAGCCTATGATCTTCATGCCACAGCTTCATCTTGCCCCGTATGCGCGTTGCACCAACCTTGACCGACTCAGACGCGCTCTTGTCTTTGCCGAAGATGCCTGTAGCTTGCTCCTGCAAACGAGTCTTCCTAGAGCCTGGAGTACATCAACCTGCTGCGCCAACTAAGGCAGTATTCTGTAGCTGTTCAAGGCGGTAAGTCCCACTCTCGCCTTGAACGCTGCATGCGATTACTGAGATCAGCTAAATCGACAGCGGATACGCCGATAAGGTCAATACTCCCAACAAATAACATCCATTTTGCTTTTACAATCGGCGTCAAGGCGTCCAGAGTGCAACGCGTACAGAGAAAGTCAAGAATTGATGGCGGCCTGTGTCAATGATCTCCGTAGACATCTTTCTGGTTTCTCAGCACTGAACCGTACTCGAAATACTTCATCAAAATCGTGTAACGATCTGCCCCGAGCAGACGCAATGCAATGCGCAGTAACATGTTCACAATGCGCACGCGCTTATCTGAACGACTATATGTCTTTCGGTTGAATTTTCCAACCGAATCCTGCCTGCTTTGCAAATGGTGTTGTTTTGCCCACTTATAGAATGAGCCATTTGCATCAAATGGGTTTTCTGTACCAAACCTTTCCAAGTTGGCAGCAAACGCAGCCCTTTGTAAGTTGTTCACCAACTCACCATTGCTGTAGCTACCAAAAGCATATTGAGAGCGACTGTAGTTCCGTATGCCATTTTTAACCAAACGGTCCCGATACTCCGTAAAAAGGTCCTTCAAATCGTTACGAGAATCGAGATTAAACTGGTCGGCATACTTCGAAATCCTAGTGTCCCCATCAACATTGACACCGCTGAAATGATAAAAAACTAAGGGCGTAGTATCATTGACAACCCATGACGAATTGTTTTTCGCAAGCACACGCTCATGCAAATTCCAATAAGCAACATTACATCCTAGATGTTTTAGAATCTCAACTGAATCAAAGTAGCAGGGGACCAAATTGATCCATTTCTGATCGACGAACAGCCCCGTCCAGCGCTCATTGTATCCATATGTCAAGCAGCGATGCTCCCACCAAGAGAGAAAGCGTTCCGCCTCGTCTGACTTCGATACGGCAATGAATCCAAGGTTAAAAATGCCGTTTCCGAGAAGCATAATTTCAGCATACGGATCATCCTGATTGGGCGACGTGCAGTGCGGCGTCAAGACAATTTTAAACTTAGCGAGACTATCATAGATTATGTCGGCCGAGGAGCAGATAAGGATGTCAGGATCGAAATAGATAAGTTGATCCACACCCAAATTCAAAAGTCTCTTTAAAAAAGTTGCTTTGACATTTGTATTCAGCTCAACGATTCCATATCTAAAAGCTATGGAATCAAAATTGTGGATTTGAAGATCCTCCACAAGCATCAATTCGAACTTCTCGTTCGAAAGATCTAGTCCCTCTGGAATCCTATCTACAAGCAAGACATAAAACTTGCTGTCCGGATGAAACTCTAGGAACGACTCACAGAGAGTCCGCGCATAAGCAAGATAATTCAAAGATACAATAGTACATGCAGCACGGTTCATCAGGCATTTCTCCAATCATAATCAGAAAACAAGTGATGTTGCCTTCCTTGTACGGCCGTCTCCAGCTTCTACGCTATCCCATTATATTACCCAGTTATGAGTCATTGCGCATCAGATGCAAGCTAAATACAACGGACAGTCATGCACTTTCCCAAAAGCCGTCCAAGCGTTATTCGATGCGCACGATCAGGACTAGATGGCGCAACTGTCTGCATATTGGCAGCAAGGAAGCTGACTCAGAATCGCGGCGATCTTCTCCATCGTCAGGAGCTGCCATATACTCAATATCCCTATTCGCGAGTATTCGGCTGACGCACTGCCGGGAATGGCTGACCGCTTCATTCTGTCGCTAGATGAGCTCTCGCCTTCTTCCTACGCAGCCAAACTAGGAAAATGCTGTTCTCAATGGCCAAAGTCGTCAATCATGGGGTTGGTCGTTCGCCTACGATTTTTAACTCGCCCCCAGGACTTGTCCGTATACGGCAAGAGTACGTTCCAACATCTTATCAACCGAATACATCCTGAGCACCCGTTCTTGAGCGGCCTTGCCGTATTGTCGACGTAAGTCGGGACTACTCAGGAGCAGATTGATTGCTTCAGCAAGAGCGGGAGCATCCCCCGGAGGCACCGTTAGGCCTGTCTCCCTATGAAGCGAAATTTCTGGCACACCTGAATCGATATCAGTATTAACCACCGGAAGTCCTGCCGCCATCGCCTCCAGCTGTACGATTCCAAAAGCCTCCGCACGCGTAATGGATGGCATAACAAAAATTGCAGCGGAATGTAGATAGGATTTCAAATCGTCTACGCGCCCCACCAAACTAACTTTTTCGTTAAGGTTCAACACGTCGATCAATGCCTGTAATTCCTGTGCTTGCGGTCCAGTGCCAACCACGGTTAGATGCGCATCAACCTGATGCATTGCCCGAATAAGCACATCAAATCCCTTGTATGGGACCAAGCGTCCCACCGCGACTAAATGCCTTGGGTGTTGTGTCAATCCACTCTCAATGGAATTCGCAGTGATCTGGCGGGTATCGATGCCTAAAGGAATCACATGGCACTTTTCTTTATATGGCTCCAGCTCCAAGGATGAATCAAGGTAGCGCTGGGATGTAACAATAATCGCTGATGCCATACCCATTGCCTTCTTGACAAATCCATCACTTAGCTTTCGCAACACCTTCCGTCCAAGCGTATCTGCATGATGTGTGATCACAAGCTTGCCTCGATGACCACTCAACAGGTAGGCAAATGCTGCTCCTGGGTTTGGCGCATGGAGATGCACCAGATCCGCAGGACTATGCCGAAGAGCAGAAATTAACCCCGGACAAACCGGCATGGAAGCGATGATACCCCAACGTGCAACTCTCGTCACATCCACGCCAGACAATACCGAGGTTTCATTTTTCTGAGTACTATTGGACACAATCACGCGAACATTTGCGTGGCCCACCTGTCCGGCCGCAAGATCCATGAGATGTGTTTCCATTCCCCCATGATGGGGTGGATAGTACTTACCAAGATGCAAGATTGAAAGTTGCAATGTTCACACCTCAAGCAGACGATTGATTGTTGCTGCGGTAGCCTCTGCGCAGGCAGTACCTAGAAACCTGCGAACTCTCCGTCTACCTCGCTCTGAAAGCGACTTCCTCAGGGTTGGTTCCGTTGCAATTTGCAGCAGAGCCCGGCCTATATCTTCAATGCTATTTGGATCAAAGAGCAATGCGGCATCTCCTGCAACTTCAGGAAGCGATGCAGAATTGGAACACGCGGTGGGGCATCCCTCTGCCATTGCCTCTACGAGAGGATAACCGAATCCTTCATACAGTGAAGGAAAAACCAAGGCAGAAGCATTACGATAAAAGATTCTTAGCTCCTGGTCGGTTACATGGCCTGTAAATTGAACTCGCCCACTAAGGCTCGTTGACACATTTCCCAGCTGTGTCTCTGCGTTCATGAAACCATCCTGCCTACCAACCAGGATAAGATTATGCGGGATCTTGTCGCTAACAAGCTTGAAAGCAGCTATCAATCGAAGCAGGTTCTTATGCTTCTTCACATTACCAACGGCAAGAAGATAGGGTCGTTCTGACAGTTCTTCCAGTGATATCGTGGGGCTACTTGATGCGTTATCCATGGCAGGATACGTTACCACGACACGATTTCTATCAACATGAAGGTACCTCCCCACTTCGGATGCTGTAAATTCAGATACGCACAGGATTGCAGAAGCACGCTTGGCAACTTGAGCTAATAAGTATTTTGCATAACGCCGCTGCAGATCACTCCCTAGAGTCTCAGGATGAGCTAATTGACACAGGTCATGAATCGTAACAAGCAGCTTGCCCTGGAACAGAAGTGGAATATTGTATTGCGGCACCCACAGAAGATCTATATTACAGTACACCCCGGCAATTGCCGCCCACTGCTCGGCAACACTGAAGATTTGCGGTCTAAATTCATGAAATTGAATTCTTCCATCACGGATCCATCCTTCACCTTCCAGATCTTCTGACCTGCCCAAAATCGCTATCTTTTCCACTTCCAGTTGCGGTATCAGATCTGGAAGCATGTTCTGAAGATAGCGGCCAATTCCCGCCATTTTATACATACGAAGGTCTATAGCAATGTGAGGTTTGATATTCATTTTAATCACTTAGAGAATACTACCAAAAACATCTCTAAAAACGCTTGCGATGCAAATTCCTATATATAGGGTTCAAGAAGTTGTTCCGATTCAGGCCTGTGCACGAAGAAGGAGTATTGAGTTTGAGTTGAGGGTCACTCACTGTAGCCTTCGATGGTGCGTGTGCAGACCAACTCGCACAGTTATCTTATCTTCATAATGCGGACCTCACCTGCACAGGGTAATAAGGGTGTATTCTCTTTGTCGTGGGTATGGTAGAGCGGGAATCACGCAGTTAGCAATTTCCACCTACCACAGCCCAAGTCATTCATGTAGCAACTTTCAACTGCGCCTGCTGCCTGATCGTCTCGAACTCCACTGGCTCCGATAGCCAATCGTTGAGTTCAGCCGTTTTTGGTTATACAGGATAATCGTAAGCGTCATCTGACGACCGTCTTGTGTGACGCGGGATTCTGACCGACGATGACAGAGTGAGCGAAGTCATCGAAGGTGATAGCAAGCCAGCTGCGTCGAAGCGCATCCACCGTTCGGCAGAGGAGAAGCGCCGCATCGTGGAGGCGACCTTTGCGCCGGGCACGTCGATTGCCCGCGTGGCGCGTGAGCACGGCGTGAACTCCAACCAGGTTTTTCAGTGGCGCTACGAGTATCGCAAGGGCATTCTTGACAGCGGTCCGAAGCCTCGTGCGAAGTTGTTGCCGGTCGTGGTTGAAGAGGCAGCATCAAGCAACATAGAAGTAGCAGCAGTGCCACCTGTGCATGAGAACACTGCGATCCGCATTGAGTTTTCAGGCGGCATTTCTATTCAGATCAGCGCAGAGACAGACATGCATTTGCTGCGCGCGGTCGTGGAGATGCTGCGCTCGTGATCGATCTTCCTCCTGGCACGCACATCTGGATCGCTGCAGGCTTTACCGACATGCGGCGCGGATTTCTCGGCCTCAGCACGATGGTCGAGACTGTGCTCAAGCAGGCTCCATACTCTGGACACGTCTTCGTCTTTCGCGGCAAGCGCGGTGATCTGATCAAGGTTCTCTGGTTCGATGGCGACGGGCTGTGCCTGCTGCAGAAGCGTCTTGAACGTGGACGATTTGTTTGGCCGCAAGCCGCAGAGGGAACGGTGTCGCTCACACGAGCGCAGTTATCGATGTTACTCGAAGGCATTGATTGGCGGCAGCCTGCGCGTACATGGCAACCGCCGATGGCCGGTTAGACAGCGATCTTTTCATCGCTTTCTTCGACGCGTTTATGGCATACTTTTTGCGATGGCAGATGCGCTCAGCCCTGTTGTTGCCGATCTAAATTCGCTTGATCGCGAAGCGCTGATTGCATTGCTCATCGCAGAGCGCGAGAAGCGCATCAGCAGCGACAGCGAGATCGAACATCTCAAGCTGGTCATTGCCAAGTTGCAGCGGATGCTCTTCGGCAAGAAGAGCGAGAAGGTCGCACACGAACTCGAACAGCTTGAGCTCAAGCTCGAAGAACTTGAGACGCGCGAGTCGGAAGTCATCGCTGCACGCCCACAGTCACAACCCACTTCACCTAAAGCGAAGTCCGCACGTCGTCCGCTGCCTGAGCAGCTGCCGCGCGAAGTGCATACACATCTGCCGCCGGAACAAGCGTGCCCGGAGTGTGGCGGAGCGTTGCACAAGCTCGGCGAAGATGTCGCGGAGATTCTTGAGCGCGTGCCTGCAACGTATAAAGTCATCCGTCACGTGCGCGTGAAGATGGCCTGCGCGAAGTGCGATTGCATTGTGCAGGCTCCTGCGCCGTCAAGGCCGATCGAGCGCGGCATTGCTGGTCCTGCATTGCTGGCGCATGTGCTGATCGCGAAGTTCTGCGACCATCTGCCACTTTATCGACAGTCGGAGATCTTCGCTCGTGAAGGCATCGAACTCGATCGTTCGACACTGGCCGACTGGGTCGGCCACGCCAGTCATCTGTTGGCGCCACTCGTCGATGCCACACGCAAGCACGTGCTCGAGGCGGGCAAGATTCATGCAGACGACACACCGATTCCCGTGCTTGCTCCAGGCACAGGTAAAACCAAAACCGCGCGGTTATGGACCTATGTACGCGATGACCGCCCGGCCGCTTCTGATGCGCCTGCTGCCATCTGGTTCGCGTACACGCCCGACCGAAAGGGCGAGCATCCGCGCCAGCATCTGAGCAACTTCAGAGGCACATTGCAGGCAGATGGCTACGCTGGATTTCATCACCTTTATGAAGGCGGCAAGATTCATGAGGCCGCGTGTTGGGCTCATGTTCGGCGCAAGTTTTATGACATTCAGGTGGCAACCAACTCCGTGATGGCCGCTGAAGCAGTCGAGCGCATCGGTGCACTCTATGTCATCGAGAGCGACGTGCGCGGCAAGCCTCCTGACCTTCGCCAGCAAGTGCGCCAGTCACGCAGTCGACCGCTCGCGGACGAACTTCATGATTGGCTCAACAAGATGCTGACACGTTTGTCGCCGAAGTCCGACACGGCCCTGGCGATTCGCTATGCGCTCGCGCGATGGCGTGCGCTTACGCGCTATCTCGACGATGGCACAATCGAGATCGACAACTCCGCGGCCGAAAGAGCCCTGCGCGCGGTCGCGCTTGGTCGTAAGAATTATCTGTTTTGTGGATCGGATGCTGGCGGTCACTCCACCGCTGCGATCTATTCGTTGATCGGCACAGCCAAGCTCAACGGCGTTGAGCCGGAACTCTATCTGCAGCGCGTCCTCGAAAAGATTCCAGATTGGCCTATCTCGCGCATCTCCGAACTTCTGCCCTGGAACTTCTCGGAATCTCTGACCAATCCCGCCTGATCTCATGTGTCCACTTAAAAATACGTGGACACTTGAGATCTCGATTCACAAGATGAGCTCCCGCGCAATACGGCCTGTGGATGACGCTTACGGATAATCTATTTGATCACCGTTTCTTTTGGCTGCTCATACAGAGATAAACGTTTAGCCTAGCAGTCGCTCGGTCTTGAGCAATGCTAATAATGTTTCTGTTACCGCATTGTCCAAGCAATTGACCCAACGACACCGGAACTGTGGGTAAATGAAAGGTTGGCCGGAAGGCACGGATTGCCAAGCCTTATTGAGGTTCTTATGAGCGTTTTAAAGCGTTTCCTTATGGGGCACCCAGGCCGAGCACATCCTTATGTCTTGGGAACTTTCCCGTTCAGTGCCACATAAATTTAAAGACCACATTTCATGCGGTTATACCGCTCATGGGATCTGTGCGGGGGCGAGCCATAAGGCTCGCCCTACCGCAACCGAAAGATGTATTCCGTAATCTTTCCCTTGCTGGCCTTGACTACGACGGGCAAACCGTCAGGCTTGCCCCATCACCACCAAGATGAACTACTATCTATAAGCTAGTGCTCTGCTTAGTAGAGAAGGCAGTGCGAAGACGGCTAAGTTTTAAACTTGCCTCTGGATCCTCTTTCCCATGTTGCAGCGCTGCTACAGCTAGTATGATAAATATTCCAAGGAAGAAGCCCACTATGGTACTTACAATTACAATAATTCCTCGCTTTGGAGATGATCTTTTCTCCGGAGGGGTGGCAGGATCTATAACCTGAATAACTGCCCCTTCCTTCGCTTCATCGAGTTTGGCTATCTCATATTGTTTTGCCAGCAATTCGAAAATAGTTTGATAATACTTCACATCGCGCAGCTTACGCGTATATTCCATCCCGCCATTGGCGACTTGGCCTTTTGTAAACGATGATTCATTATCTGGCGCCTCTGAACCTCCTAATTTTGCAAGTTCACTACGCATACGAGCTAGTTCCTGCTGTGCTTCCTGTAGCTTTGAATTTTCGTTTGTCGCATAGGTCTGCATGCCCTGAATTTCAATTTCCTGGGCCTCAATCTTGGCTCGCAACGACATCGTCATTTGCAGCAAACCGCGTGACTGACTATCTGTTTCTAGCACTCCTGTTTTCTGCTCCGTTTGTTGAAGCGCCACTTCTGCATCTGCAAGATTATTCTTGGCCTGCTCCAACTGCTGCTCAAAAAATATCCGGCGTTGTCCGGCTTCGGTTATTGCCAAATGCTGCGATAAAGCATGAAACTGCTCGACATAGCCGTTGGCTAGCTCTGATGCTCTTCTTGGATCCTTATCTGTAACGGATATGCGAATCAGTCCATCTTTTCCTGACCCGTCCAATTTCGCATGATCTTCAAATTTTTTGCATGCATCTGAAAGAGTTTTTCCGCGGTACTCCTGCATTAAATTATATTTCTGCACCATCGCAATTTCCACTGTATTTGTCTTAAACATTGCAATGTACATGTCATTAGGATTTTTCAACCCCAAACTACTTCCTGCTAACTGCGCTATACCTCCGAGTTGGGAGGTCAAAGCAGAAGCCAGAGATGAGCTTTGCTGCGGAGGCATAATAGCTACCTTCGCTGTGTATTCTGTAGGCAGAAGAAATGAAATAATTAAGGCCAATACTGTGCACCCTGCTGTAATACTAAAAATCATGCGCTTGTGTTCGGCTAGAAGAATAAGCAGATCCAGTAAAGAAATTTCTTCCTCTTCCCTTTCTGATTTTAAAAAGGGACCTTCAGTCTGACGGTTTTCTGTGCTCAACAAATTGTTTTCCATTCATTCCTACCGAATCTGATCTGAAATCTTGTCAACATGATTTTATACCAGCACTGCAATCTTATCCCTTATATCAACGCGCCAAATACAATCTTCCTACCCTGTAAATACAAGATAAAGAAATAAGTAATAAGCTGTCCCCATCCTGCCTGTGAAAGTAGTAATTGTATTTGTACTCGAAAAAGTAGAGTTTGAATGTCTTGCCGCAATTGGAGAAAATAGCACATGGCTCTTAACCGAGCCAGCGAGCGAAGCAACTGTCTGGATCATAGGCAGCATAGGGACGAATATTCCTGGGTATGAAGGATAGGACATACGTTTATTGGTATTCATGCCGCCTCACCTTTCCATACTGCTAGATCGCTTTGGAATCAACGGTTTTGTCTGACAGCAAACAGAGTATTGTTCCAACAAACAAACACCAAATGCCCCGTCCTGCTGAAGAGTCTCCAGTAGAACGGGGCGTAAAGGGTTTATTCAAGAATTGCGATGGTCGCTGCGCCAATGGCCAGTTGCGAGAACATCTGGGACCACTCGATAAAGCTCTTCAGGTTGACGTTCGGGCGGAAGTTCTTGTCTGGAACTACGAGAGTATCGCCGGGATTCAATTTGGCACTCTCGAATTTATTTCCAAAGGCTGTATGCGCTCCGGCACGATTGAGCACTGATCCGTCGGCGTGAATGACAAACGCCTGCTTCGCATCAGCATTCCGGTTAAATCCTCCAGCCAGTTTCAGATAGTAGTTAACTGTTCCAGTTTTCTCATGCAGGAAAGTGTTCTGGTCATAGACCGAGCCCACCACGCTTACCGTAGCCGGCGTTGGCGGAATGATCAGATGATCTCCATTTTCCAGCGTGAGTGCGGGCAGATCATCAATCGAAGAGCTTGAGGCATGCATGTTGAGCACCACACGACCGGTGGCGCGAATCTTGCGCAACTGGTCAACGAAATCCTGATAGACTTGGCTGTTGTCTCCAGTATTCACCTGACCAGACATGGCGGCATAGTTGGCCATGGCAATGGAGCTGCGCGAAGTTTCCAGCTCGACATTGTGCACATACTCATCGATGCGTTGCTGCTGCATGATGCGGGCAGATTCGCGATCAAGTTCTGCGCCGTAAAGATAGGCCTTGCCAGTAAGCCCACCCGCACGCCTTACCACATCGCGCAGGGTTTCGTCGGAGCCTACGCTGTATGTTCCTGCGTGCGCCACTTCTCCCTCAATGGTAACGTATTTGGTTTGCTGCGCCAAAGGCACGCGAATATCATTCTGCGAAAAGATCGTAACCGTATCGCTGGCTTGAAGAACCAGATCCTGGCTGGGGTCATGCTGATTGATGAGCTTGCCCAGATCAAACGGCACAAGCGAGGTCTTCAGGGTAACCGGGTCCATGCGTTCAATGACTGCATATTCCCAGTTAATCTGGTTGGGAGTTACCTGTACTTTGTTTTTCTTTACCGCAGGCTTGCCTGTAGCTGGATCGACCGCAGCATTTGCATTGGTCGGACTGGCCAGAGAAGCAAAGCCACCGCTCTGTGTATCTTCTGATTGACTACTCTGGGCGCTCAGTCCGCTGGAGGTAATGGCACCTGCAGCCCCCTGAAGACCCTTTTGCGCGCTTGTTCCAGTGGACTGCAGCTGCGCGGTTGGGGCAGGACGAGCGCTCTGCTCATTGTCCCCGGTAAGCATATCCTGTAGCGGATTGTTGGGGGTAATAGCAGACTCGTATTCCGGAGTGCCAAGGCCCAGATGGCTGCGCTTCCACCAATAATCGCGGCTGACCAATGATTCACGGTCTGGCAGCAATTCACTCAGATGCATATTCTCATGCCATCCATAGTGCCCCGCGTTAGCGACATTGCCGCGCAGGGTGACGGATTTCTGATATGCCGGAAGAATCGAGTAAACGCGTACGATGTCGCCATCATTGAGCGATACTGCCTTGCCGCTCTTGTCCAGAGTGAAGTCCATGGCGCGGCGCTCATTGTTTTCGGCACGATCCAGAGAAACCTGAGTGCGGGCAGTCATCGAAGAGAGGCGTCCGGAAGCTTCCAGCAGATCCGCCACGGTTTCGCCCTCGCGCAGCTCGTAGATCGCAGGATTGTGAATGCTGCCGATCATCGCCACCTGGGGGCCGACGGGCGGGATATAGAGCACGTCTTCGGGCTGAAGCCGGACGTCTTTGGACTTGTCGCCACGCAGCAGAAAATCATACAGATCGAAGTCGGTGACCACTTTGCCATCCCGCTTAAGCTGAATGTGACGCAACGATCCAGACGGAGCTGGCCCGCCACTGGCAAAGAGCGCGTCCACAAGCGAGCTGAGCGAACTGACTGTGTACATGCCAGGCTTGCGTGCCTGACCGGCAACATAAACCTGAATCAAACGGATCCGGCCAAGGTCTGCGGCCAAATCGAAATTACGATAGACACGACCAATTGCTGCCCGTAAATGATGGTCCAGTTCGGAAAACTTCAGGTCTGCCACATGTACGGAACCGACCTGCGGAATATAGATATTGCCGCTACGATCAATGCGAAGATTGCCGGTGTAGTTGTAGCCGCCCCAGATGCGTACGCGCAGTTCATCGTCTGTACCTAAAACATAGTCTGAACTAGCCGTAGTCAGATTGCTGGAAGTAAAGCTAACAGGCACCTTCAAAAACAGACTGGCACCATAGATGTCGAGACGCTGGCCTGTTGTTGCCGCAACAAATTTCTGGAATTCCGTAGGCGGCGCGAGCGAATAGGTCTGCTTGGACTGTAACAACTGTAGACGCTGTGCGGAAGTCAACGTACTGAGTGCGGCTGCTTCATCGCTGGAAGAAGTGGCATTGCGGGAACTCGTCCCGCTATTCATGCCAGACCAATCCGTAGACACGGAAGTCATGGAAGACATCGACGAGCCGGTTCCTGTCATTCCAGTCATTCCCATGGAGGTAGCACCTAACGACGACGCTCCTATGGAGGACGCATCCATGGATCCCGAAGAGAGTGCCGAACTACCATCCGTGGAGCCGGTCGAGAGCATGGAACTTCCATCCATAGAGTCGGAGGATTGGCCGTGGGCACAAAGCGCCGAAGATGCCATTAAAAAACCAAGCACAAAAGGAACAAGCAGGCGAATTCGCATAATCCTATTTTCCTGCACCCGAATGTGGTGCAACAAGTTGTTTGTAAAAAAATGATGTCTTTGCTGCATCGGGATAACTACTTCCAGCTTCCAGTTCCATTCTGAATCGTTTCAAGGACCAGTCCGAGCCCGTTGCCCCATTCCGGCAGACGAACTCCAAATGTTGCCGCCAGCTTTTCTGGGCACAGCCTTGAGTTACGTGGTCTTTCTGCAGGGCGCGGAAACTTCTCGGTTGGGATGGGCGTGAGTTTGGGCGTGGGCGTGGAGAGCTTTTGGGCAGAGAGAGAAAAAATCTCCTCCGCAAAGCCAAACCACGATGTTTCTCCGCCGTTAGTCAGGTTATAGACTCCCGAACGGCCATCGATTCCCTTCCCCGAAGGTGCAAGAACCTGCGACAGCACATCCGCCGTAGCCTGGGCAATGCACTCGGACGTAGTGGGCGCGCCAATCTGGTCAGAGACAATGCTGAGCTCCGGGCGCGTCTGCGCCAGCTTCAGCATGGTCAGCAGAAAATTATTGCCGCGCGCACCGTAGACCCAACTGGTACGGAAGATCAGATGATTGCACCCTGTGGTGGCAATCGCCTGGTCACCGGCCAGCTTGGTGCGGCCGTAGGCGTTCAACGGTGCGGGGGAATTTTCTTCGGTCCACGCAGCGGAGCCAGAGCCATTGAAGACGTAATCGGTGGAATAGTGAACCAGCAATGCGCCCAGCTTTTTTGCCTCTTCGGCCAGAACCCCCGGAGCGGTTCCGTTGATGGCCAGCGCCTTCTCTTCTTCTTCTTCGGCCTTGTCGACGGCGGTATATGCTGCCGCATTCACGATGACTGCGGGGCGGTGCTCCGCAACGGCCACGCGCAGCGTCTCCGGGCGGGTAAAGTCCACCTCGGGGTATTCCACACTGACCACATCCCCCAGACAGCAGAGTTTGTGGGCGAGTTCCCAGCCTACCTGACCGGTTCGGCCAAAGATAAGAATTTTTTTCGACTGCATGAGGCTCCGTCTTTCGGTTTTAGAGGTCTTCGTAGACATCGGCGTTGGCGAGAGTTACTGCCGCGCCATCCTTTGCCGAAAGCAGCGGTTCACTGTCGAGCGGCCACTCGATGCCGATCGCTGGATCGTTCCACAGAATAGAGCGTTCATGTTCCGGCGCGTAGTAGTCGGTAGCCTTGTAGAGAAAATCTGCCGACTCGGAGAGCACCTGAAAGCCATGTGCAAAGCCCGGCGGAACCCAGAAGAGTTTTTTGTTCTCCGCGCTCAACTCCACGCCCACCCACTTGCCGAAGGTAGCCGAATGACGCCGTAGATCAACAGCCACATCAAAAACCCGGCCCGCAACCGCACGGACCAGCTTCCCCTGCGGGTGCTGAATTTGATAGTGCAGGCCGCGCAAAACATTCTTTGTGCTGCGCGAGTGATTGTCCTGCACAAAGTGATAATCCAGACCTGCCTCACGCATCACGCGCTCGTTAAAACTCTCCAGAAAAAATCCCCGCTCATCCCCAAAGACCTTGGGTTCAAAGATGAGTACTTCAGGGATGGACGTTTTTACAACCTGCATCTAACTGGCCTCCGGGTGGCGCAGAATCTCTTTGAGATATTCGCCGTAGCTGTTGCGGATTCCTGCGGCCAGCGTTTCCAGTTGTGCCGCATCAATAAAGCCCTGCCGGTAAGCAATCTCTTCCGGACAGGCAACCATCAGACCCTGGCGCTTCTGAATCGTCTGTACAAAGGAGCTAGCTTCAATGAGCGAATCATGCGTGCCCGTGTCCAGCCAGGCAATGCCACGACCCATATTTTGCACCTGCAGTTGGCCGCGCTCCATGTAGACGCGGTTGACGTCGGTAATTTCCAGTTCGCCGCGTGGGGATGGCTTCAGGTTGGCGGCGATATCAATCACCTGATTGTCGTAGAAATAAAGTCCGGTGACAGCCAGCCGCGACTTCGGCTCTTTGGGCTTTTCTACCAAATCAATTGGCTTGCCCGTTTTGTCCAGAACCACCACGCCGTAGCGCTCCGGGTCCTTCACCGAATAGGCAAAGACCGTGGCCCCCAGAGACTGCGCGGAAGCTGCCTGCGCCATTTCCGCCAGATTATGGCCAAAAAAGATGTTATCGCCCAGGATCAGTGCGGAATCATCGTTGCCTACAAACTCGCGCCCCAGGATGAAAGCCTGTGCCAGGCCGTCCGGCGAAGGCTGCACGATGTATTCAATGCGCATTCCCCACGACGCGCCATCGCCAAGCAACTGCTGAAAGCGCGGCGTGTCCTGCGGGGTGCTGATGATTAGCACTTCCCTAATCCCCGCAAGCATCAACACGCTCAGCGGGTAATAAATCATTGGCTTGTCATAGACCGGCAACAATTGCTTGCTGACTGCGTGCGTCAACGGATAAAGACGCGTGCCCGATCCGCCGGCCAGAATAATTCCCTTGCGTCCGCTCATGCCTGCTCCTTTGCGCGGCCATCGTATTGCACGCCTATCCACTCACGATAGGCGCCGCTGGTTACCCGCTCCACCCACTTCTGATTGGCCAGATACCACTCGATGGTCTTGCGAATACCGCTCTCAAAGTTTTCCTGAGGCTTCCAACCCAGTTCACGTTCCAGCTTGGTGGCGTCCATCGCATAGCGCCGGTCATGGCCGGGGCGGTCCTTCACATATGTGATCAGGCTGCTATAGGGATTTTTTGCCGGTACCAGATCGTCCAGAATTCCGCAGATGGTTTTCACCACATCCAGATTCGGCTTCTCCGCCCTGCCGCCCACGTTATAGCACTCGCCTAGCCGCCCGCCCGCCATCACTGCGCGAATCGCTCGGCAATGATCGCCCACATATAACCAGTCGCGCACCTGCTGGCCGTCGCCGTAGATAGGCAGAGGTTTTCCGGTCAGGCAGTTGTGAATGATCAGCGGAATCAACTTCTCCGGAAAATGGTGTGGACCGTAGTTGTTCGAGCAATTGGTGGTCAGCACCGGCATTCCATAGGTATGGAACCAGGCACGCACCAAATGGTCGCTGGCCGCCTTGGAAGCGGAGTACGGTGAATTCGGCGCATACGGCGTTTCTTCCGTAAAGGCCGGATCCGTCGGCGAAAGGCTTCCGTAAACCTCGTCCGTGGAGACGTGCAGAAAGCGAAAGCTTTTTTTCTCGTCTTCCGGAAGCGTGTTCCAAAGCGCGCGCGACGCTTCCAACAAGCGAAATGTACCGTCAATATTGGTGCGCAGAAATTCGTCGGGCCCTAAAATCGAACGGTCCACATGGCTCTCCGCAGCAAAGTGCACCACTGCGCGAGGCTTGATTTCCGTGAAAAGCTGCGTCATCAACGCGCTGTCACAAATGTCGCCCTGCACAAAACGGAAACGTGGATTGCCTTCCACAGAAACTAGATTTTCCCGGTTACCCGCATAGGTTAGTTTGTCGAGAACAACCACCGGACCTGTCTCTTCGCTGATCCACTGCAAGACAAAATTCGATCCGATAAACCCGGCTCCGCCGGTCACGAGAATAGGGGCAGGTTGCGTCATGCCGGTGAAAGCTCCTGGTCCAATCAAATATGTTGCATTTAATTCTGAATTCTACTACTACGATCCATCCTGATTTCCAGTGTAGACCGCGGTTTATTGCCGATGTGAATACTACCCACCTGCTGGATTTCACCTTTCTCTATCGATGAAATCCAGCAACCGCTCAGTTAGAAAAACTTAGTTTCAGGTCTAACAATCAAACGTCCGGCAAACTACTTATACGTTCCAGGTGGAAAATCCACGCAGACGCTGTTCGGCAACATCCCGTTCCTGCTGAGAGATTGTGGAATCATTCACAATTTCTTCACAGATCGTAATCTGCTCCTGCAACCAGTTACGCAGCTCTTCCTCTTCCAGACGCTTTCTTTTCTCTTCTTCAGCGGCCAGCTGCGCCTGATTCTGCATCCGATTGCGGAAGGCCACAAACGTCTGGCCCACAAACGACTTTGGCACCGTGGCCAAAATCAGCCCGGTGGGATTGGCGATACTGCGATTCGTCCGAATCAGCTCCAGCTTCTCCCGGACGAAAAATGCAATCTCCTCTGCAGTTGCGTCCGGCTGCTCGCTTCTGCAGTTTCGTACCAACTGAATAGCCGCATCCTCGTCTACCGGCCAATAAAGATTGAGCGCCTCACTGACTTGCAGCAGATCCCCCGCCGGAATCTCCGTGTTCTGCATGTGCCCGGCCATCGCGCGGTGAACAGCAACCTGCTGCAAGTGGCGCTGCCGTTTGGAGAGAGCAGGCTTAGGTAACGTTTCATCCCCTGAGGTCTTTTGGTTCGCTGAGGTTGATTTAATCTCTACGCCTGATTCAGTGCAAAACAGCACACCCTTGTTCCTCAGCACATACTCCAGCCCCGCCGCCCGCCGGCGCTCCAGGATCTGCTTGTAGGAGTAGACCCGGTACTTGCGCGGCTTCGAGCTAACCGTCTCAAAATCCTCTATGATTTCGATCGCCAGCTTCTCATAGAGTCGAGAGATATTCTGCCGCACATTCTTCTTGGCCATATTGGCGCGCATTCCGATCTCGGCTGCGCCAATTGAAATCAACCGCGAACCATTCAGATCTGCAGTTTCAGGCTTTCCTGAGCGCCAGAGGATTTGATAGATTGCCTCTTCACCGAGGGAATGGCCATCCTGAGCCAAAACGCATTTCCGAATTTTAGAACGACCCACCCCAGGAATTAGATGTGTTGACAATGGGACAGATGCCACCGTACGCATTGACAAAAGAACCTCTGCGCCCAAAACGACCTCAGGGTACGTTTCGACCCCTGGGGTTACTTGCTCCCTAAGGGTTATTACTTTCCCTGGCCGTTTTATGACGTCTGGTCTCTTTGTAGCCTCAGGCTGCTTTGCACTGCCAGGAATCGCTATAGCTTCTGGGGTGTTTTTGGCCGCTGCGTGCAGATAGTTTTCAGGCTTAACCTCTTCGAATCTCACCGCCCGATCTTTGACACGTCCGCCAGATACCACCGTAGGCAGAGGCTCCTGTTCTTTCTGCGCGAAAGATAAACCCTCAACCTGTCCAGCCAACCCACCGGGAAAGTTCGGCAGCTCTGCGCGTCCTCCCTGCGCCAGCTCAGACTGCTCAAGATAGCCATCAACCCCAGATGACGTTTCATCCCCTGGGGTTGATTTGCCCCTTAGGTACCTTACTGCCTCTGGGGTCGTCTTGATGCCTACGGCTACTTCGGCCTCTACGTTCTTATCTTCCTCAGGGAGAATATCTCTCTGAGAGGTAGCATTACCCCCCCCCTGGGCCGGGGGTTCTAGCTCTCCTATTTCTTCCCTGATCTTCACGCCATCTTGAAGGAATTCAGGAACATCCCCAACAGGCGAATCCTCTAACACAGCAGCTACATTACCAAGTACCGCCCGGCCCTCTGGAGATGTTTCGTTCCCAGGGGGTAATTCTACCCCTGGGCTTACTTGGCTCTCTGTAGTCAAAAAGGCTTCAGGGGGTTGCTCGGCTGCTGGGGCTTGGTAGTGCCCTGCCCGCGCAAGATTAAGTGCATTCGACGCCCGCACTACATCCGCAGGAACGTCCAGAAAAGAGGTCATTCCCTTAAGCGCAGGAGCCATGGCGGCAACTGTGTAATCCAGTGGCTCGATCTTTTTTCGACGTGCGCTACGCGGAGATGCCATTCAAATCATCCTTGAAAATCTTCATTAGCTCTTCGGCTACCTCGTGGTAGTCCTCAACCGCCTTGCATTTCGGGTCATAATCCGCCAGAAATAGCCCGGAACGCGCCGCCTTGGTCACACTTTGATCGGTACGTATGGCGTGCAGCAGCGGGATGCTCATCCCGCTGGAAAGCCCTTCCAGGCCATCCAGAATCGCGCTAGTCATGGCCAGACGACGATCCACCATCACCGGCAACAAGCCAATGGTGCGAATGTTGGAGCGCAAAAGCTGATTCAGCGACTTGGATGCCTCGATCGAAGCCATCGCACCCTGAAACGACAGCGTGTCCATGGCAATCGGAATCAAAACGCGTTCCGCGTAGACCATGGCACAGGTCTGCAGCAAGGTAATCGAGGGACTCACGTCGATCAGAACCACGTCGTAGTCCTTCTCCACCTGAGAAAAAAGTTGGGTAAAGGCATGCTCACGCGCGACATTCCCCATCAAAATCGTCTCAACTTTGGTGGTTTCGCGGTTTGAGCAAAGCACATGCAGGGAATCGGTCACCTTCACGATGCAATCATCAAAACGCAGGCGCTCGATCACGAAGTTGTACAAGCCGTATTCTGGCTTCAGATTCAGGACGCTACTGATCGACCCCTGCGGGTCCGTGTCAATCACCAGAACCTTCAGGCCGTAGTCGCTAAACTCCCGCGCCAGGGTTGTGGTTGTCGTGGTCTTTGAAACACCGCCGCGTTGATTGGAAATAACCAGTCGAATCAT